>DAOSLL010000313.1:0-5243 GCA_035368905.1 Rhodoferax sp. | reverse complement strand
TTCCTGTCTGATCCCTTTGCCGCCATATTTCCGCCTATAGCGACAGCCATTCACAAAGGTGGGCAGGCTGGCAGATTCAATCCGTATTGAGTTGCGTGCGGGCGATCTTGTGCTTGCGTATACAGAGCTGGACATAAGCAGATTCATCAGCGGCGAGTCACTCACCATTGGCCAGCTCGAAGGACGCATGATGCTGAGGATCGAAGGAGATCAGGGTCGAAGGAGATCAGGGTCGAGGGATCGAGAAATGAGTTTACTCACTACCAGAGTCACCCACACGCCGAGTGACTTTCACCGATACATGGACCAACTCGACGAGCTAGAGCTGCCTTACTCTTTCGTGCTCACCTCTGACTCAGAGGCGAACACCATGATCGTGGAACTTTGGTTGGATGGCTCCGACCACAACGGCACAGATACACGCGCTACCGCACGCGCGTCGCCGCCATCCTGACGCTTGCCGAGGTGAACATCAAGCTGGTGTCACGCAAGGCAAAGACTTCAAACATCCGCGAATGACTGACCCACGAACAGTGGGATGCACTTCGCGCAGAGCTGCCGCCCCACATGTTGGCCATGGCCACATTTGCCGTCGAAACCGGACTTCGCCAGGCCAACGTGTTGGGGATGCAGTGGTCACGCGTTGACCTCAACCGCAAACTCGCCTGGGCCGAGGGCCCTGACATGAAAGGCGAGAAGGCTATTGGCATACCACTTTCAACAGGAGCAATCAATGCACTCAAGAGCGTCCAGGGTCAGCACCCTGAGTTCTGCTTTACGTTCAAGGGGCATCCGGTCAAAGAGATCAAAACTGCGTTCATGGCGGCGTGCATATGAGCAAAGGTCGGCTCTCAGACGCCAGCTGGTGGCTATGTGGGATTCACCTGGCACGGTCTTCGCCACACTTGGGCCACCTGGCACGTTCAAAATGGCACACCCCTGGAGGTCCTTCAAAAGCTGGGCGGCTGGGCTGATCTGAGGATGGTGATGCGCTACGCCCACCACTCGCCTGGATTCCTGGCGAGCTACGCTGACAACACAGCGAGACCGTGACGTAAAACCGTGACATTCCCCCCTGTTCTAACGCACTTCTAAAGGAGAACTACGATGAAGAAATAGAAACCGAAAAGCCCCGTCTCCTTAGGGGAAACGGGGCTTGTAATTGGTAGGCGCGATTGGACTCGAACCAACGACCCCCACCATGTCAAGGTGGTGCTCTAACCAGCTGAGCTACGCGCCTGTCGCTGTTGCGAACGGCAAAGTATAGCCGCAAGTCGGAGCTTGTCCGACACGGCAAAGAAGAAATTTAGCTTTCAGCAGACCGGTCATAATTGACGTTTACGTCAACGTCAATCTTGTTTTGAGGAGTTTTCCATGGATATTGCAGGCAAAGTCTATATCGTCACCGGCGGTGCTTCGGGTTTGGGTGAAGGAACGGCGCGCATGCTCGCTGCCAAAGGTGGCACCGTGGTGATCGCCGACGTGCAAGTCGAAAAAGGGGAGGCAGTTGCCAAAGAAATTGGCGGTGTGTTTGTCAATTGCGATGTCAGCATCGAAACCGACGCGCAAGCGACGGTCGCCAGAGCTGCACAGCTTGGCAAGTTGATGGGCCTGGTTAACTGCGCCGGCATTGCCCCTGCCGAAAAGACCGTTGGCAAGAACGGCCCGCACGCACTGGCCGGATTCAGCAGATGCATTGCCGTCAACCTGATTGGCAGCTTCAACATGATTCGCTTGTGTGCCGATGCCATGGGCAAAAATCAGCCTGAAGGCACCGGTGAGCGTGGTGTGCTGATTTCCACCGCTTCAGTGGCTGCCTACGATGGCCAGATGGGCCAAGCGGCTTACAGTGCTTCCAAGGGCGGCATTGTTGGCATGACCCTGCCGATTGCCCGCGACCTGGCGCGCAGCGGCATTCGCAACATGACCATTGCGCCGGGCATTTTTGGCACACCGATGATGTTCGCCTTTCCCAAAGAAGTACAGGACGCATTGGCCGCTAGCGTTCCCTTCCCGCCGCGACTGGGCACGCCGCAGGACTACGCCAAACTGGTGGTGCATATTATTGAAAACGACATGCTCAACGGCGAAGTGATCCGGCTAGATGGTGCCATTCGTCTGGCCCCGCGCTAAGGTCTCAAGCAGATATTGCTTGAACAGTTCGACCGCACTGACAAGCGCAATGCGTTGTTGCAAATCGCTTGTGTAGCCAGTTGGACCGCGCGGTTTGCGCCTATGAGCCTGTCGGACTTATGGCGTCGAAAGCGGGAATCGGCTCCAGCGAGGCCAGTTTGCGTCGGATTTGCAGGCCCATGGCCCCGCTATGGGTCAAAAAGCCGGTGCAAACTGGACCGCTGCGGTCGATTCGCAGCCGATGTTCCATAAGTCCGACAGGCTCCTAGCCTGGCACTTGCCATCACGACCTCCTTGGTCCAAGTTATTCTCGCTTTACCCCAAAATCCCGAACTGCAAGCCAGACCAGCGCGCGGGGCGCACTGTTTCGCATCCGACCAGTTCGCAAGGCCAGGCTGATCGGCAGTACACGCTGCCCGTTCCTACAATCGCGCCATGTCCATCCCCCAGTCTTTTGTTCAGGAACTGCTTGCGCGTGCAGATGTGGTCGAAATTGTCGGCCGCTATGTGCAGCTTAAAAAAGGCGGGGCCAATTTCATGGGCCTGTGCCCGTTTCACAGTGAAAAGTCGCCGTCTTTTTCGGTCAGCCCGACCAAGCAGTTCTTTCACTGTTTTGGCTGTGGCAAGAGTGGCGATGCCATCAATTTTTTGATGGAACACGCCGGCATGAGCTTTGTCGAGGCGGTCGAAGACCTGGCCCAGCAGTTTGGCATGCAGGTGCCCGAAGACGATGCCAGCCCGCAGGATCGGGCCCGCATCGCGCAGCAGCGGCAACAGCGGGCGACCCTGGCCGAGGTGCTGGAAAAAGCCTGCCTTGCCTATCAAAAGCAGCTCAAGGCATCGCCGCGCGCCATCGCCTATTTCAAGGAGCGGGGCTTGTCGGGTGCTGTGGCCAAGCAATTTGGGTTGGGTTATGCGCCTGAAGGCTGGCACAACCTGTCCAGCGTTTTTCCGACATATGACGACCCTCTGCTGGTGGAAAGCGGCCTGGTGATCCTGCAAGAGCAAGAAGGTGCCCAGGCCAATCGCTACGACCGCTTTCGCGACCGTGTCATGTTCCCCATTCGCAGCATCAAGGGCGAATGCATCGGCTTTGGAGGACGTGTGCTGGGCGACGACAAGCCCAAATACCTCAATTCGCCAGAAACACCGGTGTTTAGCAAGGGCCGCGAACTGTACGGCTTGTTTGAAGCCAGAGCCGCGCTGCGTGAGCACGGCTACGCGCTGGTTACCGAAGGTTACATGGATGTGGTGGCATTGGCCCAGTTGGGTTTCCCCAATGTGGTGGCCACCCTTGGCACCGCCTGCACGGCAGATCATGTACAAAAATTGTTTCGGTTCACCGATGCCGTGGTGTTCAGCTTTGATGGCGACAGCGCTGGCAGACGCGCCGCCCGCAAGGCACTGGATGCAGCCTTGCCCTGGGCAACCGATGTGCGCAGCGTCAAGTTTTTGTTTTTGCCGACAGAACACGATCCCGACAGCTTTATTCGTGCGCACGGCAAGGAGGCCTTTGCCCGCTATGTCAGTGAAGCGGTGCCGCTGAGCCGGTTTTTGCTGGATGCCGCCCGCGATGGCTGTGATCTGCATAGCGCTGAGGGCCGGGCGCACTTGGCCAGCAACGCCAGGCCGCTGTGGGAACTGCTGCCGCCTGGTGCTTTGAAACAACAACTGTTGGCCGAAATTGCCGACCTGGTGCAACTCTCCAACCGGGAGCTCAAAGAGGTGTGGCATCCGGGCAGCAGCAAAGGCCGTGAGGCCTCTGATAGCTATAAAAAAAGTAGCTTCCAGCGCAATGAATACGAGGGCTACAGCCCTAAAAGACATCAAATTGAAAAGACCGGCCAGACATTGACCAATAGCCGCTTGCCGGCCAGTCGGGCGGACCATGCAGCACGCATCCTGCTTGACAACATGGCCGCATTGGAGACCCTTTCCGCTGAAGACCATCACCTGCTGTGCGGTCTGAGCGCACCGCATGGTGCCTTGTTTACCTGGCTGGAACGCCAGTTCCATGAGCACGGTCCATTGCCCTGGGTGGCCTTGCGCGAAGGTTTGCAGGGGCACGAAAGCGCCGCTTATGCGCGCAAACTGATGGCCGGCTACGAACTGGGCAACTCAGGCAATGAGAACGAAGCCCTGAGTGAACTGCGTCATTTGATCAACCGCATGCTGATCGAGCAACTCAAGATCGACGAAACCCAGGCGATTGAAGCCGCCAAGGCCGATCCCGGGGCGCTGCAGCGTTACCGCGAACTGCAGGCACGCCGTCTGGTGCTTGAAGCTGTCGCTTGAATCCTGAGCCGGTCGGCCTTGTCGCGCATCGGCTGGTGCGCCGGCCGCAGCCCATTTTGCACTGGCTAAGTGACCCGCAGTTTGGCTATGAGTCGGTCAATCCGGCACAAACTGTGCCTCGCCGGGGTCGCTGCCAGGTGCCTGGTTCCGACAGGTATCTGCCAAATGCCACGACCGCGATTGCCCGGTCAGACAGCCCACACAAGCGATCAGGGTTAGGCAAAAAGGTATAATCCGACTATTGCACTCAGGCAAGCGCGACAGCAACACCTCCGGACCCGGCCAATCGATGCGCACACTGCACCAGGCCAATTCACCGCAAGGACTGCATACCAAATGTTCGCCCATCCGTCTTGCCAGACAAAACCAGTTTTTTTCTTTGAACTCCTGCTTCGCGCCGGACTTCGGACCGCCATTGATCTTTCTGTTTTCGCCGTTTTGAGGTTTCATCATGCCTTCTTCCAAGCCTAAAAAACCTGTCACATCTGAGGCACCCGCCAGTGTTGTCAATAAAACCAAGGGCAAACCTGCCGAACCGAAAGAACCTGCATTGAAGACAACCAAAATCAAGACTGCAACCGAAGACGGTAAAACTGTTGTTCCAGCCTCTGCTGGCGAAAAGAAAAAGCCCGCCCCTGTCGCCCAGGCAGCCGCTGGCACCGACGCGGCAGTCAAAGCCAGCGCCCCTGCCAAGCGCGGTCGCAAGCCCAAAGTTGGCCTGGAAGGCGCAGTGGTCGATGAACTCGACATGTCCGACATTAAAGAAGATTTGGTCGGTGAACCGGTGGTCGAGGTCACCGAGACGACTGAAACCG
>DAOSLL010000312.1:0-5247 GCA_035368905.1 Rhodoferax sp. | reverse complement strand
CGCCTTCTGAAGGCGAGACCGTTCAAGGTGAATCGATCAGCTATGTGCCAGGCGGCAAGGGTGCCAATCAGGCCGTCAGTTGTGCTCGCCAAGGTGCCAGGGTCAGCATGCTTGGCCGCGTTGGCCCAGACCATCATGGCGAGACCCTGTGTGAGGCGCTCAAACAAGACGGGATTGAGGTCAATGGCGTGCTGGTTGATCCTGATGAATCGACCGGCGTTGCGATGGTGATGGTGGACGAAGGCGGCCGCAACCGTATCGTTGTGATTGCCGGAGCCAACGGACAACTCACGCTTGATGAATCTCAACTGGTGCAGGCGCTGACCGATGCGCAGTTTCTGATCATGCAATTTGAAGTGCCGATGGCGCAGGTGCTGCAGGCAGCCAAAGTTGCACGCCGCCTTGGCTGCAAGCTGGTGCTGAACCCGTCGCCCGCCAAGCTATTGCCTGAGGAACTGTGGCCGCTGGTTGATGTCATGATCGTGAATGAAACCGAGGCACGGTTCCTGACCGGTTTGTCACCTGACACCGACCCGCAAGTTGCAGCGCAGGTTGGGCGCAAGTTGCGTGCCAAAGGTGTTGCCCAAGTGGTGGTGACGCTTGGTGCTCTGGGGGCGGTGGCAACAGACGATGCTGGCAGCACCTACCATCCAGCGCCGCACATACAAGTCGTTGACACCACGGCTGCAGGCGACACTTTTCTGGGTGTCGTCACCGTGGGCTTGGCCAGCCAGCAAAGCTTGACCGCCAGTGTCGATCTGGGAATTCGGGCATCGACACTGTGCGTTCAGACCATGGGTGCCCAGCCGTCGATACCCACTCTCGCGCAAACCTTGCAAAACCTGTCAGTTCCGGCCTGGATTTCTTTATGAAACGCAATCTTTTACTCAATGCAGAACTCTCGCATCTGATCGCCACAATGGGACACGGCGACATGCTGGTTATTGGTGATGCCGGTCTGCCGATCCCGCAGGGGCCCAACGCGCCTCAGCGTATCGACCTGGCCGTGTGCCCTGGCACACCTCGATTGGCTGACGTGCTGAGGGCGGTTATGTCTGAACTGCAGGTTCAAAGCACAGTGATTGCCACTGAGGCCCTAGACGCTGGCGGACCGCCAGCGTGGTACACAGACCAGTTGAATCTGACACCTCGGACAGTTGGACATGAGGAGTTCAAAAAGATGTGTGGTGCCGCACGCGCCATGGTGCGAACCGGTGAGTGCATCCCATACGCCAACATCATTTTGGTATCCGGCGTGACGTTTTAGCGCTGATGGCTGGTGTCTGGGCCATACCCCAAGGTGCGCCCAAAGCTATGGGGCATAAGGCACATGATCATCGTTGAATTGGATCTGCGGTAACCAGCCACACGTGGCCGACCGTTGACGCTACTTGGCGCTTCGTCCGGCTACCAACTTCGGAATGCAAATGATCAACAAAAGTGCCTCTAGCCCAATTGTAGTATGCGCTGGCAGCTAGCTTAAGTATAGCAAGCAATTCCCGCTGCAGCCCGCAGGTGCTGGTTGCATTCAGGGTGACCGGCCGATACGCATTTATTGGAAACAGCCGACCTTTCTGACTCGTTGCGGCCAGACGCCGCGTTTGATAGCCGCCGCTCAAAAAGTGAGGTCAACAGAGGCTTTGAACGCAAGCAGAAGTCGCCGCTGGTGACATGTTCGGTACTTCACGCCCCTTGCCGCAACCATCAAGGCGATGCTTCGCTCGGTAGCGTTTCCACGCCGCATCCAACTGATTCAATTCGGGGTCGCTCAGGACACCTTGCTTGCGAAGGGCGAACAACAGCGAGCGGATAGTGATCGGTGCCAGGCGCATTTCGTGAACCGCATTGCAGCGTGGGCAGTGCATCATGGGGCCTTGCAAGCCCTTCTCCAGCTTCAACTTTGTCCTGGCTTCAGTCATTCGCTCACAAAGCACCCCACAGTCCTCCCAACTAAGTGTCCTGCTCCACTGCTTTTGCAGCTCGACGAGCATTTCAGGGAACCAGACCCGGGTCGAATCACCGGAAGGCATTTGGACCAATGTCGAAGCTAAACTGCGACCCGCTTGCGCGTCTTCCGACCTGTGCTTCCTGAGCAAAGGCCAGCATGCTCGCCAGAGCCTTATTGACTGCTTCAGAGGTAGGGAAAGCCTTTTGGATTTCAGGCTGTAACACCACCACATTGCTACCTTGCAGAAAGTGTTTCAGGCACTTGCCTGGTACGCCCGTACACAGTTCATCGCGCTTCAATTCGGGAATGTCTTGGTCAGCCATTTTCATAGATGCCTTTTTCATATCGTGTTGCCTTCTTGGCGCTGATGATTCGTATGTGCACCCAGCATGGGCGTGAACTTATGGGGTGAAAGTCCCCTGTGGGAGAACCGAATTGGACTTATTGAGAGCAATCTTAACCACTAGCCGACTGCAAGGGCATGGCAGCGAGGGGGAATGTGCGAAGTAAGCCCGAGTGCAAATGTCCAAGGCGAGGGACAGAAACCGCATAGAAGGCCCAGAGCGCCGATGGCCAAGCTGGCACATGACGGCAAACCCAACCTCAAACTCAACTTGATCAAAAGCAAAGTTGCACCGATGAGCGAATGCGCCTTCCTGGGCTTCACGAACAAGGGCAAGAAGGTACGCGTGGTCGACCGCTGCCGCTACTTGGCAGCTTCGTCCGGTAGCCAACTTCGGAATGCAAATAGTCAACAAAAGTGCCTCTAGCCCAATTACAGTATGCGCTAAAAGCTATCCGAACAATAGCAATTAGCCCCCCCGCCACAGTCCGCAGGCGCTGGCTGCGTTCAGGGTGACCGGTCGATACGCACTTGCTGGAACCAGCCGACCCTTCTGACTCGTTGCGGCCAGATGCCGCGTTTGATAGCCGCCACTCAAAGTCAGCGCGGACCGGCAGGCAACAGGCGCGGCGAAGTGGCAACCTGATGCTGTGTTTGCGTGACGAGCAACCATGACATGCTGCTGAAGTTGCCGGCTCGCTCCATTGCCGACAAGCGACTGCTGCGTTTGATTGGCGCTACCTGCGCGCCGGGGTGCTGGTTGGAGAGCACATTGAACCCGGCGAAGTGGGCACACCACAGGGTGGGCCACTCTCGCCACTGCTGGCAAACATCCTGCTGCCCCAGCTCGACCAAGAGTTGGAGCGGCGGGGACACCGTTTTGCACGTTATGCTGAGCCCGTACACAAACATTCCCTGCGGACTGTTTGTGACTGGCGAAGGGACAGGCCTTGAGGCCTGGCGCGCCCTGCAAGGGGACGACATGGTGACTCTTGTCAAAAGCGAGCGTGCCGCACAGCGGGTGATGTATTCCATCACGCTGTATCTGGAGACCACCCTCAAGCTCAAAGTCAACTTGGTCAAAAGCAAAGTGGCACCCATGAGTGAATGCGCTTTCCAGTCGCTATCGTTTGGGAATGCCTCGCTGTCGATTACTCTGCGAATTGCGGCCACAGCGCTGCCTTCAAAAGGCGCGAGTGCGCTTTCGATTGCGTCGGGCGGGTGACCGTCTACTTCCACACGATTGAAATCTCTCTGCGCCCCAACGTTGAGAGGGGAGGTTCGGAAGGCACGCCCGGTTTCCACGTCCAGCACATAAAACTGACCGTCTTTCTCTCCAGTTGAGGTAAATGCAGCCAGATACGCCTGTGGAACGTAGTGGTGCCTGCGAGCAACCGACTTGGTAACCATGAGGTTTAACGTTCGAGGTGAGGTGGGACCGACGGCGAGGCAGCCCGGCCGCTGGAAGGATGATACGCACAACCTGGAAGCGGCCGGGCTGCCTTGCCGTTGGGCCTCGCCTCGACCGAGGGGTTAGGCGTCATTCTTTCGACGGGCACGACGAGCAATCTCATTGACTGATTTCAGATACGAATCGAGTTGGCCGTAGTGGTGAAGAATGCGATAAGAGTTGCGCTGCGCTGCGTTCTCGCGATGGGAGTCGTCTATTCGGCACCACGAACATAGCTTGGCTTGGCGCCTGGAGGTGGGTTCAGTGCAACTAGCGCAGTATGTTTTAGCCGGTGCGATTTCGGCGCCTTTGAAGACAGCGGGTTTGCCGGCATCGTCAACAAAGTACGGGACTCCTGTAGATCTTCCGATCCTCGTCTGCCAAAAGCGGCAGCCAGCATCCTTGGCGATTGCCCTTAATGCCGACACAGTCTCATCGCTTGCCCTGGGACCACTGATGAGCGACTGCATCGTGCTGATCGGAAGGTCAACCAAAGTCAGTCCGTTGCGGACCTGTACCTCGGTCTTGTCGAGAATCATTCTTCGCTCTTTCTCGTAGGCCCAGCATCGTTGCTTTGTGTAGTAAGCGGCGCTGAAGACCGAGCGCTGAAGAAAGTGCATGTATCGGAACTTTCCGATCTCGTAGGCGCGGTAGAGGTTCTCGGCGACGGCTGAGCTCGGTTTATCCCGATAGTCAACATCCCCGAATTCACTTTCTGGGCAAGCCGCTGAGACCTTGGACTCGTCCAGTTCCAGTACGAACCCCTCGAGGTTGCGTGCATAGTGCGCCCACATTGGAGCGACCGACGGCGATCTGGAAAAGCAAGTCGTCGGTAGTTGTGGCAGTTGACCAACCACATCTGTGTAGAAGGCGATCAACTCGGGCCGCTCTCGAAAGTTCATCGTTAAGAACAACTCGTATGGATCGTTGAACTCGGCTGGCGTACCGCACTTTAGTGTGAGGAACCCTTTGCTCGCGAAGACGCGAGCAACATTGGACGGGCCGACGTACTTGAAGAGAGAAGTGCCCATGCGGTTGCTGAGGTTCTGATGACGCCTAACGATTGAGTTCAGGCCGCGGCCCGTCAGGGCCGTCGCGCCTGAAACGAATAGTTGGACGAAGCCGCTACGCGGAGTAAACCACCCCGCAATTGCGCTGGCTGAGACGATTTATTCTGCACCTTCACCCCGTCAATTTCGATGGCGTGATTCTGCAACAAATCGCAAGGACACCGCAGCATGAACCCCGTCACCAAGGTTGAATTTGATCAGCGCTACCAAACCCACCTCAAACACCTCAAACTCAAAGGTCTGCAACCCAAGACCATCGATGCCTACAGCCGCGCCATCCGGCGCATGGGTGACTACTTCGACCACGCAATCGACAACTTGTCACCCGCGCAGCTCACCGACTACTTCAGCAGCCTGATCGGAACGTACTCCTGGAGCGCCGTCAAGCTCGACCTGTATGGCTTCAAGTTCTACACCCAGCACGTGCTGGGCAAAC
>DAOSLL010000311.1:0-5249 GCA_035368905.1 Rhodoferax sp. | reverse complement strand
AGCCGTAGCGGGCCCACCAGCATTGGCGGCATGCTGCTGGGCCTGTCGCGCAAGGCGGCAACCGATTTTTTCGTCTTACCTGGCGATTTGTGACCTTGATTGGTGCCGGTGTCTATAGCCTGTACCAAGAACGCGCCTTGTTGTCGCTGGCAGATGCGCCGATGTTTCTGGTTGGGTTGGTGGTTTCGTTCATCAGCGCCTGGCTGTGCATCCCGTCAGCACTCGTCATCAGCGGCATATTTGCAATTTCCGCATCCCTTATGGATCAAGCAACGTGAATCAACCCCAGCCAGAGATGCCGAATTTGCTGATCCATGGCCTCGTTGCGGGCCAAAAGGTCGGCGCAAAATGCGCCGCTGCGCCCGGGTCGCAGCCGCTGCGCCGTCAGTCCGGCAGACTCCTGCCATTGTTCGCACAGCTATTTCGCCGCAACGGCGCACGGCATCGAAAAAGGTGTCTTGCGTCAGGTTCATCGTCGGTCTGCCAGGTCGATTCGCCAATGAACCTGCGATATGCAAGAAATTGACATCAGACCCATGTCCGGTGTGCGCTGATAGCTATCAAAATGATACTGGTCCAATAACCACACAGGGCACTGGCGGTGTTTTGTGTTGGCTGGAGCCTCGATGTCGTTGTTGTCATGCCTGGCGCTTGCAGGGTGCGCGCCAGAGTGCTGGCTTTTGGCTTGCGTCTGGTCGTCGCGGCTTGCAACACTTTGGTGCCTGGTTGCAAACAAGGCTACTTGCTGGTGGCTGACGCACCTGTTCCAGGTTTGAGCGTCAGGGTGCTGCGGGTGTTGGGAGCCACGTCTTTCTCGCTCAGAAACTGCTGCATGTAGCCGCCTACCGCGAAGGCGGCAGCCTGGTCCTGGTAGTGACGGTCAAACGGCACACCGCTTTGCCCGACCGGGTTGATGCCACGCGCCTGGGCGGCATCGGCAAAGTCAATCACGCGCCGGGTCGATGGACCGTAAGTGACAGCCCAGGGGGCCGGGCCAATCGGGTTTGCCAGGTTGTTGGGCACTTCGCGACCGCCAGGCACGTCAAACGGCCCGACATTGAGCAGCCAGCCCAGCCGCATTGGCGTTGCCAGCGGATGCACATGGGTCAGGGTGTGGGCCTGTCCCCAACCCCAGTCGTTCGGGCTTTTGCCCAGCGTTGCCTTCAGGTGTGCCATGGTGGCGCGCCAGGCAATGCGCATGATGTCCTTGCGCGTTTCCACCTTTTCGGTCTTGACGTTGTCCCACCAGAGCGATTCCTCGTCTGCCGCCAGCCGCGGCAAGGCCAGGTCCAGCGCCCGTGTGCCGAGCAGGTTTTTGAACTGCACGTCGCCAAGCTCGTCGGCCATGGCGGCACGGGCCAGTTCGTACAAGAACTGGGTGAAAACGGTGGGCGGAATGTTGAAGGCGGTGTATTGGCCGTCCCACATCGTCAGGCTGTCAAACACCGAACGCTCCAGCGGGTCGCGCACCACTTCGCTGAGCACTGGCAGCAGTGGTTCGAGCACGCGCCAGAAGTAGCCGGTCTGGGTGCTGAGTTGCAACGACTGGTTGTTGAGGGCATTCCATTGGATCTGGTTGTTGCCCAGGCGGTCTTCCAGCGCTTGCGCCCGGTCCGGCGGGTTGTAGTAGCCAGGGACCGGCAGGCCACTGGTCGATTTTGGCTGCTGGTTAGCCGACAAGACGTAGCCACGCCGCGGGTTTTCTTCTTGCGGGTTATCGCTGAAACGGTAAAAACCCAGCTTGTCGGCGGCGGCTGTTGCGCCGTCCAGAATGAAAGCCGGGTTCACGCCTGGTGGGCGAATCGGCAATTTGGCAGCCGCCCACCAGCCGATGTCGCCGCTGGCGCTGGCCCACACCAGGTTCAAGCCAGGTGCGTGGATGTTGCCCGCCGCAGCTCTGGCCTTGGCCAGTGTGTCAGCGCGGTTGAGCTGGTAAAAAGCCTCCAGCAGGGGGTTGTCGGTTTCCAGCCAGGCCCACCACATGGCGACCGGCGCATCGCCCAGCGTGTCGCGAAAGGCGTTGCTGATGATCGGGCCGTGCGGCGAGCGCTGCAGGTTCAGCGTGACCGGCTTGCCACCTTTGACCTTGATGATCTCCTGGCGGGTTTCCAGTTCTACCCATTGGTCGTGAAACTTGACCTGGGTTGGCTGCTGCGGATTGACGGTTTCGGCGATCAGGTCGATGTCGTCGTTCTGAAACATCGTCAGGCTCCAGCCAAACTGCTGGTTGTGACCCAGCAGGGCAGCGGCATTGAGCGCCTGAAAATGCCCGTAAAGTTCAAACCCTGGGGCACTCAGGTGCGCCTCATACCAGACCGATGGCAGCGAAAAGCCGATATGCGGGTCACCCGCGAGCATCGGCTTGCCGCTTGAGGTGCGCTGCCCTGACACGGCCCAGGCATTGCTGCCCTCAAACAGCGCTACACCGGACAGGTGCTGGGCCTGGCCGCTGACTTGCGCCAACTGGGTCAGTGCCTGCCAATCGGGCTTGCGGGCGGCGCCGGGGGCCGGGCTGAGGACACCCTGCGGGTTCCATTCCAGGTCAAAAATAGTCAGATACGCATCGCCAAGTTCGCTCTGGATGAAGCTCATGGCTGGTTCGGTCTTGAAGGCTGCCGCAAAACTGTAGGCCAGGTAGCCCGACACGGCCACCGTGTCCTGCAGGGTGAAGGGGCGCTTTGCGATGCCCGTCAGATCAAACTCCATCGGCGCCGGTTGGCTGGCCTGAAACTGGTTGATGCCGTCCAGGTAAGCCAATTGGGCCAAAACCGCCGGGCTTTGCAGGTCCATTTTGGCCACGGTCTTGTCGGCGTGCTCGCCCAGCCCCAGGGTGCGAAACATGCGGTCCAGCTTGAGCAGCTTGGGTCCCAATATTTCGGCCAGTTCGCCGCGCGCCAGCCGACGCGCCATTTCCATTTGAAACAGCCGGTCATGCGCCTGTACAAAACCCAGTGCACGGTACAGGTCGGGCTCGTTGCCCGCTTTGATGTGGGGTATGCCACGGTCGTCATAGCGCACGCTGACCGGGGCCGTCAGGCCAGGCAATGTCAGGTCGCCCGAGCGCTGTGGCAGTTTGCCCAGGACGTACCAAAGCCCGCCGCCTGCCGCAGCCAGCAGCGCAACCAGCAACAGTGCAACGAGAATTTTCAGGGCTAGTTTCATGGCAGGGCAGGGCGCGTTGGCTCGGTTAGAGCTTGATCATAAAGGGGCTGACTTTGCCAGGCTCGACCCGGCGATGCGCTGGACTGCCTGCACGCCGCTGATCACCGCACCTTCGAGTGTGGCCGGGTAGGGGCCAGCCACATAGTCGCCGCAGGCAAACAACCCCGGTGCAATTTGCGCCGGTGGCCTGACCAGGCCCGGCGTGCAGGCGAAAGTGGCGCGTTTTTCAACCACTGTTTGCACCGCTTGCAGCGTCAGGCCGAGTTGGCTGTGCGCTTGCGCCAGCACGCGGGCCTGCAGTGCCTGGCGCTCACCTTGGGCTGCGCTAACCACAAACGCCAGCAAGCCCGCTGGCCCACCCAGTTGGGCGCGGTCAAAGACAAATTGCGCCGGGCTGGCGGCATTGCAGCGCAAGGCCAGCATTGGCCGGGGCAGGGCCGCAGCAGGTGCCCAGGCGTACACCGTGGCAATCGCCTCAAATGCCAGCGAGCGTGCCAATGCGGCCCAGTCAAGCCAGCCAATAGATATGATATTTGTAGCTGCCAGCGCAGACTGGGTAAGGGCTAGAGCCGCATTTGATGCTGAAGTGGCGAGAATCACCGCGGCAAAGCGCTGACTTGCCTGCTGGTCCAGTGCTGGCCCGTTGATCTGCCATTGCCGACCGACCCGGCTGACGCTGTCAACCCGGGCCTTCAGATGCACCACGCCGCCGAGCTGGCGGATCCAGTTGACGGCAGCTTCCGGAAACAGTGCCCCCAGATCGACTCTGGGCAGCAGCAGGTGCGAGCCACCCGCCACACCAAACAGCGCGTCGCGCAGCACCCGCAAAAAAACACTGGCGCTGGCCTGGTCAGCCGGGGTGTTCAGCGCCGACACACACAGCGGCTCGATCAGTTCGGCCTTGACCCGGGCCGTCAGCGGCTGGCAAAGGCTGGTCACGCTCAAGTCTGGCGGGCAGACAAAACCGCTGAGCTGCCAACTGGCGGCGGCGCGCAGCAGCGCCCATTTGTCTGCCAGTGACCAGCCGCGTGCGCCAACAATGCCGGCCAGCGCGTCCAGCGGAGTTGGCCAGTCGGGAAACCGGATGCCTGCGCCATCGGGAAATTGCAGTGCCATGGGCTGGTTCAACAAGGCACTGGCGGGCTCCACAGCCACCAGCCGCAGCAGTCGCAGGGTTTCGGTGTAGGCCCCAATCAGGATGTGCTGGCCGTTGTCGAGCAGTACCGGTGTGCCGTCAGGCAATGATGCTTTCAGGCCCCTGGCCCTTCCGCCAACTGCGCTGGATGCTTCAAAAACAGTAGCATGATGGCCCGCCTGGGTGGCCGTGACAGCCGCCGCCATGCCGGCCCAGCCAGCGCCAACAATGGCAATATTCATCGGCTGGCCGCGCTGCCGGACGTGTTGGCCAGCTCTGCCAAGCTGATTGACAAGTAATTTGAGCGGCAGCATTGCCAGCAGATCACCAGTCTCTTGCCGATGCCCGCTGGGCCGTGGGTTGCCCGCGTGAGCCAAATTCGACAGGCCATCAGGTTTACCACGGCGACATTGGTCATAACCGGCCCAGCGCCTGCACCTTCCAGGCCAGCCAGAACTTGCGCAGCGGGGTCAGGCTGATGCGCTGGTGCAGCACGGCAAAGCCATCCTGCTCGATTTCGGTCAGCAGGGCACGGTAGATGCTGGCCATCATCAGGCCCGGCTTTTGGGCGTACCGGTCAGTGGCTGGCAGCAGTGCCAGTGCCTGGTCGTAAAGCCCATGGGCGCGCTCTGCCTGAAAAGCCATCAGGGCGGTAAAACGCGTCGAATAGCTGCGGTTGAGCAGTTCTTGTACGGTCACGCCAAACTGCCTGAGTTCAGTCTGCGGCAGGTAAACGCGTCCGCGCATGGCATCTTCGCCGACATCGCGAATGATGTTGGTGAGCTGCAGCGCCTGCCCCAGCGTGTGGGCGTAGCTGGTGGTCTGTGGCTTGGTCTGGCCAAAAATTTGTGCTGCCACCTCACCCACGACCCCGGCGACCAGGTGGCAATAGCTCTGCAGCCCAGGGTAATCCAGGTAACGGGTTTGCGTCAGGTCCATCTGGCAACCTTCG
>DAOSLL010000310.1:0-5261 GCA_035368905.1 Rhodoferax sp. | reverse complement strand
TCATCATCTGGCGGGGCACTGGCAGCATCAGTCAGCTTGCCGCGCAGCGCCAGCCGCTGTGCCACGCCAAAGCGGTGTTGCTCGTCAATGATGGCCAGCGCCAGCTTCTGGAACTGCACCTTCTCGCCAATGATGGCGTGGGTGCCCACCACCAGTTGAGCCTGACCGCTGGCAATCAGCGCCAGCATGTCGCGCCGTTCCCTTGCCTTCTGGCTGCCGGTGAGCCAGGCGGTGGTGATGCCCAGCGGCTGCAGCCAGCTCACCAGCTTGGCAAAGTGCTGGGTCGCCAGAATTTCGGTTGGCGCCATCAGCGCGCACTGCCAGCCCGCCTCAATGCACACCACTGCGGCCAATGCCGCCACCACCGTTTTGCCGGAACCCACATCGCCTTGCAGCAGCCGGTGCATGGGAACCGGGCGACGCAGGTCGCCAATGATCTCGGCGCAGACCCGGTGCTGGGCCGCGGTAAGCTCAAACGGCAGCGCGGCCAGCAAGCGCTGATGCAAAGGCGCAAGCAGCCTGTCTGACCTATCGTGCAGCGGCTGCGCCACGCCTGCTGCGGCCCATTTTGAACCGGCCCTTTGCGCTACGACTGGGCCATCGACTGGCAAATCCGGGACCCCTGGCTGTGGTCGATTCTGGCTGTCGATGCCAGAAATCCGACCGGCTTCTGGCGCGCTGGCGATGGGTGAGGTGCGCTGGTCCAGGGCGGCCTTTTTGTCAACCAATGCGGCTAGGTCAAAGCCAGGCATCAGCACCGGGGCTAGCCGGGCAGCCCGTGCGCGTTTGGCCTGCAGTTGCGAGATTTGCTGCGCCAGCAACTCTTCCGCCTTCAGCCGCTGCCAGGCCGGGTGACTGCGCTCAGTCAGTGTCGCCAGCGTTGTCTCAGGCCCAGGGTGGTGCAAAAAAAGTAGCGCCTCACGCAAGTTCCATAAGGGCTGCAGGCCGATTTCATTCAAAAATTCGGCTGGCAGGGTGTCTGTCAGGTCGGCCCGCTCCAGACCGGCTTGCACTGCCTTGCTCAGATAGGCCTGCGGCAAACCGGCTACCGTCGGGTAAACCGGCGTCAGGGCGCTGGGCAGTTCGCCACCGGCGCTCTGGTACGCCGGATGCATCATCGTCAAGCCGGCAAAACCACCCCGAACTTCACCGCGCACCCGAATCTGCTTGCCCACCGCCAGCGCCTTTTGCATCGACGGGTAAATGGTAAAAAAGCGCAGCAGGCAGGTACCAGTGCCGTCGTCGAGCGTGACCAGCAACTGCATCGTGCCGCCAAGTTTGACCTCGCAGTGCCTGACGGTGCCTTCCACTTGCGCCACATCACCCTCACGCAGGTCGCGCAATTGAACAAGCCGGGTTTCATCCTCGTAGCGCAGCGGCAGATGCAAGGCCAGATCAATTGGCCGAATCAAGCCGAGCTTTTGCAGGGCCTTTTGCGGCCCAGACAAGGGTTTGGCAGGAGTACTGGCGGAAGACGGCGGCATGCGCTGATTTTGCACAGATAAAAATGATAGCTGGTGGCGCTTCTTGCATAAGGGCTAGAGGTCAATTTGGTACAAAAAGCGCTTGCCCAATGCTCGGCTGCCATTTTGACTGGCGCGGCAGTGAAGCTGGCGCTGAACCCTGTGCATCACCCTGGGCAGCCACCAGATACATGGGCCGGTCACCGCCCGCAAGGGGGAACCCAAAGGTTGCACCATTGCTCACCAGCCGACCATGGCCCGGCCCCGCTCGCATCGGGGAACCAGCGATTGGGGCGTGTGGGTGCGGATCAACGCCACTGTCAAGCAACAAGTATCAAAGCATCAAAAGCCAAAGGGGCAAAACTGCACAAATATCGACAGCCTGTCCCTGAAAAATGACTTGGCCCTGCGCGAGGATGCTGACAAAAAAACAAACAAGCAAACCAGGATGCAGTCTGAGTTAACTTGAATCCCTTTATCAAAAAGAATCAGTTTGCAAAATTTACATGCTCAATGAACTGATTTTAAGGCTCTGTACACAAGCAAGCGAGACAATAAGTACATAAGCATTGTAAAAGCCACGGCAGCTACGATTTGTGATGCGATAACACCAAGGTTGAAATACATTAACGCGACTTGCAACACTAATAAATTGAAACCAAATGAAATAGCAAAAGCGACGAGATACAGAATGCTTTCTGTTATCAAGTGCCCTTTGCTCCTGAAAACAAATTTTTTTGAAATCACAAATCCCAGAACAAATCCCACGGCATACCCAGCGACATTGGAAAGCAAGGGCGACAGCCCCAAGCGCATTGCTGAAAATATAACGGCAAATCCAACCAATGTATTCACAATGCCAGCGCCAGCATGGCGAGTCAGATACACGATTTCCCGCCACAAGACGCCTAAATGTTTACGCTTCACTGGTCGGCTACCCTTAAAATAGTTAGATTACCGTCTGGGTGCAAGGTCAATACATCAAGCTTTGGCACACACAAAGTGACAGTTTCACAGACACCATTCAATCAGTTGTCGTCGATTTCAGGCCGCGTAGGTTTTGTGCTAATGACATACAAGGGCTTACCCATCACAATCCCCATGGTTACCGCAAGATACTCCGCAATCACACCCAATGAGGTCAACGTCGCGCCAGAAAAGAAAGAGACCACAATTAATAGCGATGCCCAACCTTGTACCGGATCGTTGTTCACAAATTTTCCGTAAAGTGCGTAACCTGATATTCCCACCGCCAATAATACAGAGTTAAAACCCATCAGAGTAATCAGTCTGAGCGGATGGGTCCCTGTCGTCAGAATCAAGTTCCAGAAATGATTTAACAGCTTGAAATATGAGTACCCCGAAGGTCGGTCGAGTTCATTTCTCAGTTGCAAAGGGCAGTGACCAACACGGCCAACAATCC
Source organism: Rhodoferax sp. (assembly GCA_035368905.1). Taxonomy (GTDB): domain Bacteria; phylum Pseudomonadota; class Gammaproteobacteria; order Burkholderiales; family Burkholderiaceae_C; genus Rhodoferax. The sequence continues at coordinate 2,375 of DAOSLL010000310.1, read as the reverse complement.
AAAAGAGGCCAACATCGAGATAGACACCGTTGCCACAGTAAGCTGCCATTGTTCTCGCGATATCGCCATCAATCAGTCGGAAACTATTGAACTTCCCTAGCTGACCACGGCCGAGCATTTTGGGAATGATTGATTTGGCAGCTCGACTCAAAGCATTGCGCACCCAGCCATGGGGCGGTGGATTGGTGGGTTGGGCGTAAACGAGTTGCAGTGATGCACGGACAGCGGTATCGAGCATGCGCCCAATATCCGCAGGGTTTTGCTGACAATCTTCGTCAATGGTGGCAACCCAGTCGCCACGTGCGTTTGCCATGCCTGCCATCGTCGCGGCATGTTGCCCGAAATTTCGCGACAGCCAAATGGTTTTGACAAATGAATATTCTGCAGCGAGTCTTTCCATGACGGAATCAGAACGGTCAGATCCGCAATCATGTACCAATATTACCTCGCAGATTACATACTTAATTCCGTCAGGTGTCAACGGAGACAAAGTAAATGGCACAATCTCTTCAATTAAAGTCGGAAGTGTTTTTTCGCCCTGATAAACGGGTATGACAATAGAGACTTGTTGAAGCGGTAAACTGTTTATTGCTTTAGAAGCCTCTGCTTTCAGCGCACCTTGAATTGATGTCATTTTTTGACTACGGCCAGAATTGATAAGCCAAATGGCATATTGAAGAACTTCAATAAATACTTTTCTGCACCAAATATTTTCCCAAGAACTGAATTCAACTTCAAGTTAGGCAAATCAATATCAGATTTGCCGTCTCTTTGGAAAATATTATTCAGCATGCGAACCATGAAAATAACAGGAAATAGCAAGGTATTATAATAGGTTATTTTTTCTATTGTAAAACCTGCTTGCACCAGTTTTTTTTTCAACTCTCCCAACGTATATCTTCGCTTGTGTTCGTTCAGTTCATCAAACTTTGACCACAGTAGCATATAAGCGGGTACGGTAATGATTGCCTTGCCATCTGAAACCAGACGCGAATGTATCGCCTTCAACGATTCGACATCTTGGTCTATGTGTTCAATCACATCCAGAGCGGTAATCAGATCAAAGAAGTTCTTTTCATAAGGCACATGATCTGGCAGAAAACCCTTTTCGACTTTGCCACTGAATATTTCTTTACTGAAACTAATGGCATCATCTGACATGTCCATGCCATAGATATCACCCAAATCTCCGAGTGCTGTCAGCATAACGCCACTGCCGCAACCGATGTCCAATACTCTGGCATGAGCATTCCTGTTCATATGCCTGTCGATAACGCTCAGTACAATTTCTTTCCTGCTGACAAACCACCAATGTTTTTTTTGAACCTCAAAAAATAACCGGTACATTTCTATATTCATCGTAACCTATGTTAGCTTGGCTTGTTAACCACATGCGCGCCAGTATGGTACCTTGAAACATCGCTCGACCCTCTATAAAAAACTCTTGATCCCTTGGTGCATGCGCATTTGCTTTGGCAGGGGAGCGGCCAAATGGCCCGGTCAGGACATGCGAATGCAGCCACGGCTATTTGTTGGCAAGCAGCCGAGCAATATGGTCGTAGCGCCCGTCAAGCCATTCAGACCAATCAGCAGAAGGCCGCCTGTCTTTGTGTATCTCCGACCTCCTGTGCGACAACACAACTTCGCCAGCAGGGCTGCGAACCGACTGCAGCGGCCATTTTGTGTCGGGCCTTTTGACCCATCGCTGTTGCCATTTCCCGCTGCTCGATTGCCCAGCCCGACAGTCAATTGGCGCAGCGCAGGCAGTCGGGCTGACGGTGTGGAGCACTTGTAGTAGCGGCCGGGTCAATTCAAGTGATTGGGCTTGGCATGAAACATGGCCGGGCGGTCTGGTGCATGCCAACAGATCGGCTGCGGCCCTGCGACAATATCTGCATGCCACCTGATTTCTGGTCCACTGCTCCGCTGCTGGCTGGTGCCGCGTTTGCCGCTGGCGTGCTCAACGCAATTGCCGGTGGTGGCAGTTTTTTGACCCTGCCCGCGCTGGTTTTCACTGGTGTGCCGCCGATCATGGCCAACGCCACCAGCGCGCTGGCGGTGAGCCCAGGCTACCTGGGTAGCACCCTGGGTTTTCGGGCTGAGCTGCGTTGCCTGCCACTGCCCCGGCTGAAGCGCGAAATGGTCATTTCGGCTGTTGGCGGCATCGTCGGCGCGCTGCTGTTGCTGGTCACCCCGGCCAAGGTCTTTTCCAGTATCGTGCCCTGGCTGCTGCTGTTTGCCACCGTGCTGTTCGCAGCCGGTCCGGCCATTGCGCGGCGTGCAGCGGGGGCTTCGGGCAGCAGCCATGCGCTGACCCGGTGGCGTGAACCGGGCCTGGCACTGGTGGCCATTTACGGTGGTTACTTCAATGGTGG
>DAOSLL010000309.1:0-5274 GCA_035368905.1 Rhodoferax sp. | reverse complement strand
GTGGTCTGGGGGTCAACTTCATCAAGCAGTTTGTCGGTGCCGGTTTGTCCAAGGACATGACGCTGTTTGGCCCCGGCTTTTCAGCCGACGAAGACGTGATCCGCGCGGTCGGCGAGCCGATGCTCGGCATGTTCAACAGCAGCCAGTGGGCGCACGACATGGACAACCCGGTCAACAAGCGCTTTGTGGCCGATTTTCAGAAGGACTTTGGTCGGCTGCCGACCCTGTACGCGGCCCAGGGTTACGACGCCGCGCGCCTGATGGACGCGGCGGTGCGCGATGCCAAGGGTAAGCTCGATGACAAGGAGGCCGTGCGCAAGGCTTTGAAAGCGGCCAAGTTCGACTCGGTGCGCGGGGCCTTCAGGTTCAACACCAACCAATACCCGATTCAGGACTACTACCTGCGCCTGATCACCAAGGACGCGCAAGGCCGCATCACCAACCGCACGGTGGGCACGGTGTTCAAGAACCATTCGGATGCCTACGCCAGCGAATGCAAGATGCCATGAATGCCTGACGCATGGGCATTTTGATACTGGAGCAGTCGCTCAACGGCTTGCAGTTTGGCCTGATGCTGTTCTTGCTGGCGGCCGGGCTGACGCTGGTGTTTGGCATCATGGACATGATCAACCTGGCGCATGGCTCCATCTACATGCTGGGTGCCTATTTGGTTGCCAGCATTGCCAGTGCCAGCGGTTCATTCTGGCTGGGTCTCGGTGCTGGTGTGCTGGCTACGGCGGCAATTGGCGTGCTGCTGGAACTCACCGTGTTGCGCCGTCTGTACCAGCGTGACCATTTGTCGCAGGTATTGGGCACCTTTGCCATTTTGCTGATGAGCAACGAGGCGGTGCGCATGGTCTGGGGTTCACAACCGATTGCCCTGAACCCGCCTGCCGCGCTGGCCGGTCCTGTGGAACTGTTGCCCGGCTTCACCTACCCGGCTTACCGCTTGTTCATCATTGGCGTGGGCCTGGCGGTGGCGCTGCTGCTTTACCTGCTGGTCACCCGCACCCGGGCCGGCATGCAGGTGCGTGCCGGCGCATCCAACCGCGAAATGGCGCAGGCCATGGGGGTTGATGTGCAGTGGCTGTTTACCGCCGTGTTTGCCGTTGGGGCCGCGTTGTGCGCGGTGGCCGGTGGTCTGCTCGGGCCGCTGCTGGCGGTGCAGGTCGGCATGGGCGAGAGCATTTTGATCCTGGCCTTTGTGGTGATCGTGATTGGCGGCATTGGTTCGATTCGCGGCGCCTTGCTGGGTGCCATGCTGGTCGGCGTGGTCGATACCGCCGGGCGCACGCTGATCCCCTTGCTGGTTGACCGGCTGGCCGGTGCCGATGTGGCCGCCAACGCCGGACCGGCGCTGGCCTCGATCCTGATTTATGTGTTGATGGCCGCCGTGCTGTTTTTCAAGCCGCAAGGCTTATTTCCGGCGCATGGGTAGCAAGTTGGCGCAAGTCCCTGCGACCGGACCCGAGGCCGCGCCGGTGCCGGTTGCGCGGTTCTTGCCGGGCCTCTTTGACCACCCGCTCTCGGCGTTGCCCGGCCTGGGTTTGCTGATCGGTCTGCTGCTGTTGCCTTTGCTGGCGCTGGCACTCAAGCAAGATTTTTACATCGGCGTGGCCAGCCGCATTCTGATCTTTGCGCTGGCGGCCAGCAGCCTGAACCTGATTCTGGGTTTTGGCGGCATGGTCAGTTTTGGCCATGCGGCGTTTGTCGGTGTCGGGGCCTATGCGGTGGGCATTTTGATGCAGCATGGCTTCACCTCCGCCTGGCTGAGCTGGCCGGTCGCCTTTGTCGCAAGCGGGCTGTTTGCGCTGCTGGTGGGTGCCATCAGCCTGCGCACCCGTGGCGTGTACTTCATCATGATCACGCTGGCTTTTGCGCAGATGCTGTATTACCTGATGATCTCGCTGAAAACCTATGGTGGCTTTGATGGCCTGTCGCTGTCGGGGCGCTCGGTTGTCGGTTTCGGGCTGGACTTGAGCGGCGACAGCACTTTTTACTATGTGGTGCTGGCGCTCGCCGTGCTGGTGTTTCTGGCGCTGCAGCGGCTGCTGAACTCGCAGTTTGGTCACGCGCTGCAAGCTATTCGGGAAAACGAGCCACGCATGGCGGCCATCGGGTTTTCGGTTTACCGCTTCAAGCTGCTGGCCTTCACGCTGGCTGGCAGCCTGGCCGGGCTGGCGGGTGCCCTGCTGGCCAACCAGGGCGGGTTCGTCAGTCCGTCGCTGATGCAGTGGAGCCAGTCGGGCATGCTGATGGTGATGGTGATTCTGGGCGGTGTCGGCCATTTGTATGGTGGATTGGTCGGCGCGGTGGTGTTTTTGGTGCTGGAAGAAGTGCTGAGCACTTACACCATCCACTGGCAACTCGGCCTGGGTGCCGGGCTGCTGGCGGTGGTGCTGCTGGCACCCAACGGTTTGCTGAGTTTGCGTCGGCAAAAGCCACCGAAGGCATCACCAGCCGGACCGGTTGATGCTGGAAAGTCTCCGGCATGACGCACAGCACCCTGCTGCAGGCCGATGGCCTGGTCAAGCGTTTTGGCGGCCTTGTTGCCACCGATCATGCCCATGTTGCGGTGCTCGCCGGTGAAATCCACGCGCTGATTGGGCCAAATGGGGCTGGCAAGACCACGCTGATCCACCTGATTTCCGGTGCCCTGACTGCCAGCGCCGGACGGGTTCTTTTCGACGGCATGGATGTCACTCGCATGCCGATGCCCGCGCGGGTCAGCCATGGGTTGGCGCGCTCATATCAGATCACCAGCATTTTCAAACGCCTGTCGGTGCTCGACAACGTGGCGCTGGCAGTGCAGGCCCACGCTGGCAACAGCTTTGATGTTTGGCAGCCAGCGCGGCTCGATGCCGAGCGGGCTGCGATGGCCGCCGAGGTGGTGCAGCGGGTTGGCTTGGCCGCGCAAATGCACCAGATTGCCGGTGCCCTGTCGCATGGCGAACAGCGCCAGCTTGAAGTTGGCCTGGCGCTGGCGACCCGGCCCAAGCTGCTGCTGCTCGATGAGCCGATGGCCGGCATGGGGCCAGACGAGTCCGAGCGCATGCTTGCGCTGCTGCAAAGCCTGCGCGGCGAAACCAGCATGTTGCTGGTGGAGCACGACATGAATGCGGTGTTCCGGCTGGCCGACCGCATTTCAGTGCTGGTCTATGGCCGGGTGATTGCCTGCGGCACCCCCGATGACATCCGCGCCGACCCGCAGGTGCGCCTGGCCTATCTGGGTGATGATGCCGAGGCTGCGTTATGACTGCGCTGCTGGAAATTGACCATCTGCAGAGCGCCTACGGTGCCAGCCAGGTGCTGTTTGACATCAATTTGTGCATTCAAGCGGGCCAGGTGGTCACCCTGCTAGGGCGCAACGGCATGGGCAAAACCACCACGGTGCGTTCGATTCTGGGGTTGACCCGCGCCAGCGGCGGCACGGTGCGTTTTCGCGGCGAACGCATCGACCAGCTCAGGCCCGACCGCATCGCCCGCATGGGGCTGGCGGTGGTGCCCGAAGGGCGGCAGATCTTTCCCAACCTGTCAGTAAAAGAAAACCTGCTGGCCTTTGCCGCCAACCGCAATGGCACCAGCCAGCCCTGGACGCTGGAGCGCGTGTTTGCCTTGTTTCCCGCTCTGGCTGGTCGCAGCGGCAACATGGGTAACCAGCTCTCTGGCGGCGAGCAGCAAATGCTGGCGATTGGCCGCGCCCTGATGACCAACCCGCATTTGCTGATCCTCGATGAAGCCACCGAGGGCCTGGCGCCGCTGGTGCGCGAGGAAATCTGGCGTTGTCTGGACCAGTTGCGGGCGCAGGGGCAGACGATTCTGGTGATTGACAAATACGTGCATCGGCTGATCAAGCTGGCTGATCACCACACCATCATTGAGCGCGGCACGGTGGTATGGCAGGGTGATTCTGCCCAACTCGCGGCTGACCCCGGCTTGTGGCAGCGCTATATCGGTGTCTGAAGCATGAAACCGATTTACCGCGAATTTGAGACCCAGGCGCAGCTTGATGCCCAGTACAACCCGGCGCTCAATCTGGCTGACATCAGCGCCCCTGGCAGACATTACGCGCAGCAGTCCGCGCAGGCCCGCGCGCGTTTGCGTGGTGTGCTAGATGTGCCCTATGGCGCCACGTTGGCTGAGACGCTCGACATTTTTCCGGCCGACCTGCCGCATGCGCCGGTGTTTGTTTTTCTGCATGGGGGCTATTGGCGGGCGCTGTCCGCTCGGGACTTCAGTTGCATCGCCCTTGGCCTGCAGCCGCTGGGCATCACCACGGTGGTGGTGAATTACGCTCTGTGCCCATTGGTCACATTGGATGAAATCACCCGCCAGGTGCGCGCTGCGGTGGCCTGGACTTATCGCAACATTGCCGGTTTCGGCGGGGACCCGGCCCGCATCGCGCTGGGTGGCCACTCTGCCGGTGCGCACCTGACGGCCATGTGCCTGCAAACACCATGGGCACAAGACTATGGTTTGCCGCAAGACCCGCTGGCGGCAGCGCTGCTGGTCAGCGGCATTTACGACATTGAACCGCTTCGCTACAGCTTCCTGCAGCCACAGATCAGGCTTGACGACGGCATCATCAGCCGCAATTGCCCGGCTTTCTCGGTGCGGCGCTGCAGCACGCCGATCTGGGTCAACTGGGGTGGCAACGAAACGCCCGAGTTTGCCCGTCAGGCGCGCCTGTTTCATGCTGCCTGGCTGGCCGCAGGCAACAGCGCAGAAATCAGCACCTTGCCCGCTTGTGATCATTACCAGGTCATCCACGGGTTTGAGAACCCGCAGCACGCGCTGTGCCAGTGGTTGGCCCGAGAATTAGGCACAAAATAGACTTCTAGCCCCCGATGTATATGCGCTGGAAGCTATAAACAATATAGCGTTGCTGGGGTTGCGAACTTTGCCTGGCTGTGATCAATTCCAGGCCAACCACGGGTTTCAGAGCCTGCAGCACGCGCTGTGCCAGTGGTTGGCCCGAAAACTAGGCACAAAATAGGCTTCTAGCCCCCGATGTATATGCGCTGGAAGCTATAAACAATATAGCATTTCTGGGCGTTGCGAACCTTGCCTGGCTGTGACCAATTCCAGGCCAACCACGGGTTTCAGAGCCCGCAGCACGCACTGCGCCAGTGGCTGGCCCGAAAACTAGGCACAAAATAGGCTTCCAGCCCCCGATGTATATGCGCTGGAAGCTATAAACAATATAGCATTTTTGGGCATTGCGAACTTTGCCTGGCTGTGATCAATTCCAGGCCAACCACGGGTTTCAGAGCC
>DAOSLL010000308.1:0-5282 GCA_035368905.1 Rhodoferax sp. | reverse complement strand
CTGTGCGCCCAAATCCGCCGGTGCAAATAGGGGAAGTTGTTTCTGACCACATCCTAAGGCGGGCCGGACCGCGCCGCTTGCGCCTGGTCCGCAGACGCTCAAACTGGCACCGCAAAGAAGCAGGCAAAGCCGGGAAATCACTCCCGTTTTTACGAACCATATTGGCTGTTTTATCAGCTTGAACATGGTTGTTTCCTTTTAAACTTGGTGCCTGCCGTGCACGGTGGCGCTTTGGTCCGCCGCGCCAGCCAAGCGGCCCCGCACGGGCTGCTGATTTCACACTTTGAAGGTTGTTATGCAAACAATTGCGCCCCTGTGGCTTTGGTTTACCTTTGGCGGCATCGTGCTGGTGTCGCTGTTCATTGATTTCGTCGTGCTGAAAAAGCAGGGGGCGCACGACATTGGTGTCAAAGAGGCATTGAACTGGTCGCTGGTCTGGGTGGCCCTGAGCTTTCTGTTCAATGGCCTGTTCTGGTGGGCGGTCAAGGACAGTACCGGGTCGGCTGAACTTGCCAACACCAAGTCGCTTGAATTTCTGACCGGTTACCTGATCGAGAAATCGTTGGCGGTGGACAACATCTTTGTTTTCCTGATGATCTTCACCTACTTCGCCGTGCCCAAGCCGTTTCAGAAGCGGGTGCTGATGATTGGCATCATTGGCGCGATTGTGCTGCGTACCGTGATGATCTTGCTGGGTGGCTGGTTGCTGGCGCACTTTCACTGGATTTTGTATGTGTTCGGGGCGTTTCTCATCGTCACCGGCGTGAAGATGTGGTGGGCCGCCGGCAAGGAGCCGGACCTCAATGACAACCCGGCATTGAAGCTGTTGCGCAAGCTGCTGCCGGTGAGCAAACACTACGACGGCGAGAGGTTCTGGACCCTCGAAGCCGGCCAGAAAATTGCCACCCCGCTGTTCATGGTGATTTGCCTGATTGCTTTTACCGACGTGATTTTTGCGGTGGACTCGATTCCAGCCATCTTTGCCATCACCAATGACCCGTTCATTGTGCTGACCAGCAACGTATTTGCCATTCTGGGTTTGCGGGCCATGTATTTTCTGCTGGCCGCAGTCGCCAACAAATTCCATCTGCTCAACTACGGTCTGGCCGTGATTCTGGTGTTCATCGGTGCCAAGATGTGCCTGATTGATTTTTACAAAATCCCGGTGGCGGTGTCGCTGGCGGTGGTGGTGGCCATTTTGGCCGCCACCATGCTGCTGAGCCTGCGCACTGCCAGACCTGAACCGCCGCACTGACCGGCTAGCTTGCCCGGTCGCACCGAGTGCGCTTGCGTCAAGTCAGCGCAGCAGCGCTGACATTGGCCGATTTGACCTATATTCGGGGTCAGACCATGATCCTGGATTCTTCGGTTGGCCGCTTGTTTTCATCGGTAAGTCCACATGCATATTGACTTTTTCGGCGTCGATGGGTTTCACCCATTGGGTGACAACGCGACCCACCCGATGGAGCCACTGGCAACGCGCCAGGGGTCGTTGCACTTCCCTCGTCCGCCAGCGCAACATGGACTCAGGAACCCGCTGCGTTGTCGCTACCCATGCGCTGCCAGCGGCCCGCGCGTGCCAGGTCAGCCGACCCATCCAGAGTGATGCAGCATTGCACCGACCTGAGCTCTGGCGCATCTGCGCTTCCTGCCGGCATCACTGTGCTGGAACGTGGCTGGCTGTCTTCCAACAACATCCTGATTCAGGGTGACCGCGGCGCGGCGTTGATCGACAGCGGCTATTGCTCGCATGCCGCCCAAACCCTGGCGCTGGTCAGATCAAGCTTGCGGGGTCATCCGCTGACACTGCTGCTCAACACCCATTTGCACAGCGACCACTGCGGCGGCAATGCTGCGTTGCAAGCTGCCTATGCCGAACTTCGCACGCTGATTCCGCCAGGGCTGGCAACTCATGTGAGTCAATGGAACCCGGATGCCCTGAGCTACACCCCCACCGGACAAAGCTGCCCGCAGTTTCGCTTCGATGCGCTGCTGCAACCCGGCACTGAATTGCCTCTGGGTGACTTGCTGTGGCAAATTCACGCCGCACCTGGCCACGACCCGCATTCGGTGATCCTGTTCGAGCCGGTCAGCCGCACGCTGGTGTCGGCCGACGCGCTGTGGGAATGCGGTTTTGGCGTGGTGTTTCCCGAGCTTGACGGTGACAACGCCTTTGACGAAGTGTCGGCCACGCTCGATCTGATCGAAACCTTGCAACCCGTCATCGTCATCCCCGGCCATGGCCGACCTTTTGACGACCTCGCCGGGGCACTTGCGGTGGCGCGCCGACGGCTCGACGGCTTTCTGAAAAGCCCACAGCGGCATCTTCAATATGCTGCCAAAGTCTTGCTCAAGTTCAAGCTGCTACAGGCGCAAAGCCTGGAGCGCGCCGACCTGCTGGCCTGGGCGCATGGCACAAATTACCTTGATGCGCTGTTTTCGCGCTTGTTTGCCGGCCAGGAATTCTCGCAAGGGCTCGACCAACTGGTGCAAGAACTGCTGCGTGCCGGTGCCGCCACGCGGCAAGGAACGGTATTGCATAACGCCTGATGCCATTGCCAAACCCCTTTGTGTTGTCTTGCCTTGCGTTTGCAATGTCTGGCGCAGGCTGCTAGACGAATCATCTGGGAATGCAATGACACACCGAGCCACAAGGGCTCGCGGATAATGCCTCATTGCGTTTTCAAATCACCCGTTTCCAGGCACCCTGCCGCACACGTTGCAACCTCAAGGCAAGGCGAGATAACAAGAAAATGGATGATTTGGGAATGGAATCAATTGTTGTTTCAAGGAGTCGAATCATGCCAATTACCAAAGGAAGTCGCGCCCTGGTTGACGAGGCCATGGCCAAGGTCAAAACCTATTCTGCAGAGCAGATACTGAGTCGCATGAGCGACCCGACGCTGCAGATTGTTGACATTCGCGATGTGCGCGAACTCGAGCGTGAAGGCACTATTGTGGGTTGCTTCAACGCGCCGCGCGGCATGCTCGAATTCTGGGTCGATCCGGCCTCGCCCTACTTCAAGCAGATTTTTGGCGACGAAAGCAAGGAGTTCGTGCTGTTTTGTGGTGCTGGCTGGCGCAGTGCGCTGGCGGCCAAGGCACTACAGGACATGGGCATGACCAATGTGGCCCACATTGACGGCGGTTTTGCCGACTGGGTCAGGCTGGGCGCGCCGATTGAGAGCATGGACGTGCACCGGGCGCGCCGCCATGGCAAAAGCTGAGCCGACTGGCTTGCCGGTGATGCGCTGACCGCATGCGCTGTTGCCTGCGCGCCGTGGCGGCGCTGCTGTTGGTGCTGCTGGGCGCGTGTTCATCGCTGCGTCCGTGGCAAAACCAGCCGATGCAGCCAGACCGCGCGCCAGCCGCTCTGAGCCTGCCCGAGGCCAGCGACCGCTCGCTGTTGCTGTTTGTCAGCCTGTCTGGCGGTGGCGCGCGGGCGGCGGCGTTTGGCTATGGCGTGCTCGAAGCGTTGCAGCAAACCCGGGTTCAGTGGCAGGGGCGCAGCATCAGTCTGCTGGACGAGCTTGACGTGATCAGCGGCGTGTCGGGTGGCAGCATCATTGCAGCCTATTACGCCGCCTTTGGTGCGCAGACTTTTCCTGCTTTTGAGCAACATTTTTTGCGGCAGAACTTTCAGCACAACCTGATTGCCAACATGCTCAGCCCCGGCAATCTGTATGACTTGTCGTCGCCCTGGTTTGGCCGCACCCATCTGCTGGAGCGCCGGCTCAACCAATTGTTCCAGGGCAAGACCTTTGGCGACCTGGCAGAGCGTGCCGGTCAGCCACGCCTGCTGGTGTCAGCGACCGACTTGTCGCTGGGTTCGAGCTTTGATTTCACCTGGCGCCAGTTTTCACTGATCTGCTCGGACCTGAGCAGCGTACCCCTGTCGTTTGCCGTGGCGGCTTCGTCTGCGGTGCCAGTTGCGCTCAGTCCAATGACGCTCAAGAACCACAACGACAATTGTCCACGAGCCGATTTGAAGATCAAAAGCACCGATGCAAACGACTATCGCGTGCGTTTATTGCACCTGGCCCAGCATTCTTACCGGGATGCCAAGGCGCGCCCCTTCATTCATCTGGTGGACGGCGGCCTGGCCGACAACCTGGGACTGCGCAGTTTGCTCGACCGCTCGCGCTCTGATGGCAGCTTGCGTGACAGCGTGCGCCGCATGGGCAGTGCGCAGGTGGCAAAGATGGTGATCATTGTGGTCAACGCCGAGCGTGACCCGTCCGAACGCATTGATGCCAGCGATCAGGTACCCGGCACCCTGCAGGTGATGGACTCGCTGCTGTTTGGTGCCGGTGCCCGTGCCACCCAGGAAACGCTTGGCATGCTCAGCGACACGGCACAAGCCTGGCAGCATGAACTGCGCAGCGCCCAGGGGCAAGCTGGCGACCCGTTTGAACCGGATGCGCAAATTCATGTTGTCAATGTCAATCTGCGCGATGCCCCCGAGTTGATGGAGCGCAACTTGCTGTTGCAGATTCCCACCGCGTTTTCGATTTCGGACAGCGATGTCAGCCGACTGATGCAAGCGGGTCGGCGCATCTTGCTGCAGTCAAAAGAATTCAACGCGCTGATCGAGTCATTGGGCGGCGCACTGCCCCGCTGAACCAGTGCCCCCCGAATCTTCATAAAGTACATCAAAACACCGTCTAGCCCTTATCCTATATGCGCCAACAGCTATGAAATTTAAAGCAATCCTGTTTGACTGTGATGGTGTCCTGGTGGACAGCGAGCCGATTGCCAACGGCGTGCTGCGCGACATGCTGGAAGAAAGCGGCTGGTCCATGACCTTGGCCGAGTGCATGCATTACTTTGTCGGCAAAACCGTCCGCGAGGAGGCCACCAAGATCGCCTTGCACACCGGGCAAGCCCTGACGGACGACTGGTTGCAACGCTATTACCAGCGTCGCAATCAGGCCTTGATCGCCGATCTGCAGATCATTGCCGGTGCGCAACAGGCGGTGCAAGCCGCACACAAAGAAGCCCAGGCGCGCATTGCCTGTGCCTCGGGCGCAGACCGCTTCAAGACCGAGATGCAGTTGCGCAAGGTTGGCCTGCTGGGCTATTTTGAAGGGCGGGTTTTCAGTGGCCACGAGATGGCCCGCTCCAAGCCCGCACCAGATGTGTACCTGGCTGCTGCCAGCCACCTGAAGGTGGAGCCTGAGCAGTGTCTGGTGATTGAAGACAGCACCGTCGGCATTACCGCAGCGGTGGCGGCCGGGGCCACGGTGTGGGCCTATTGCCCGCTGCCAGAAGCCGGGCCAAAG
>DAOSLL010000307.1:0-5294 GCA_035368905.1 Rhodoferax sp. | reverse complement strand
GCTGTGCGCCCAAATCCGCCGGTGCAAATAGGGGAAGTTTTTTCTGACCACATCCATAGTTCCTGGGTGGGGATTGATCGCGGTTTGGCGTGCCTGTTCTGGGCCTGCGCTAGCACAATCGGGGTCGCATCACATTTCTGCCAGATGTCATTGAATGGACGCGCACGGTATCGTTGAATTGGGCATTGACCTGATTGCTGCGGACCACGCCAGCGATGCTTCAAAACCGTCACCATCAATGACAACCAAGCCGACCTTAATTGCTTTCGATAGCTCTGAAATATATAGCTTGTAGCGCAATACCATCAAGGTCTAGAGCACAAAAACATGCATACTTCTAAAGTACTGATAAATCGCCGTTGCGCGCCATCGGGAGCCCGCTCGCATGGCTGACTCGGCAGTCCTGGCCGTGCGCATGATCGGCATCTGCAAGCATTTTGGTGCCGTCGCTGCCAATGCCGATGTTGACTTGCAGGTGGCTGCCGCAACGGTGCATGGCATTGTTGGTGAAAACGGTGCAGGCAAAAGCACGCTGATGTCGATTCTGTACGGCTTTTACCAGGCTGACAGTGGGCACATTGAGGTGCTTGGCAAGCCCGCCACCATTCGCAATGCGGACGATGCGATTGCGCTGGGCATTGGCATGGTGCATCAGCACTTCATGCTGGTTGATACGCTCAGCGCATTGGAAAACGTTATGCTCGGGGCCGAACCCGATTGGCTGCTGCAGCGTGCCGTTGCCCAGGTGCGGCGCAAACTCACCGAGCTGATGCAGTCCACCGGCCTGCATATCCAACTCGACAGCCTGGTGGCCGATTTGCCGGTGGGCGACCGTCAGCGGCTGGAGATACTGAAGGCCTTGTACCGCGGCGCCAGGATATTGATCCTCGATGAGCCCACCGCTGTACTGACACCACAGGAAGCCACCCAATTGTTTGCGGTGCTCAAACGCTTGCGCGAGCAGGGCACCACGCTGATTCTGATCACCCACAAGCTCAAGGAAGTGATGGCCTTGTGCGACACCGTGACGGTGATGCGTGCCGGTCAGGTGGTAGCGGATGTGCCGATTGCCTCGGCATCCATCGAGGGACTGGCGCAGACCATGGTCGGACGGCGGGTCAACATGGGCCGGGTTGCCGGTCAGGAGACTGTGGCGGGTGAGATATTGCTGCAAGCGGATCACTTGTCGGTGACCGACGGCCTGGGTGTGCAGCGCCTGAAAGATGTGAGTCTGACCCTGCGTGCCGGTGAGATCGTCGGTGTGGCTGGCGTGTCGGGCAACGGCCAAAGTGAGCTGATTGACGTGTTGACGGGCTTGTTGTCGCCCCGCCAAGGCAGGCTGCAGTTGCTCGGCCGCAGCTTTGAGAGCCCGCTGTGGCTGGACCCGAGTCTGGCGCGCACTTTGGGGCTGGCCCATGTGCCCGAGGACCGCCAGGCACGTGCGCTGGTGATGGCTTTTGCCGCCTGGGAATCGGCTGCGCTGGGGTATGACAATCTGCCTGAATACGCAACCCATGGCTGGATGCACCACAGCCGCATGCGCCAGGCCACGATGGACATGATGGAACGCTTTGATGTGCGCCCGCGTGATGCTGAACTGGTCAGCAGCAAGTTCTCAGGCGGCAATCAGCAAAAGCTGGTGCTGGCGCGCGAACTGGGCCGCGCGCCCAAGGTGTTGCTGGTCGGGCAACCCACGCGTGGGGTCGATATCGGGGCCATCGAGTTCATTTATGGCCAGTTGCGCGCCTTGCGGCAGGCGGGTTGTGCGGTGCTGGTGGTGTCGAGCGAACTCGATGAAATTCTGGCACTGTCCGACCGGGTGGTGGTGATGAATCAGGGCCGCATTGCAGGTGAGTTGCCGATTGCCGATTGTTCTGAAGCGGCGCTGGGGTTGTTGATGACCGGGGGCAGCACATGAACCCAGTTTCCTTGAATGGCCGCTTGCTTTCATCTGACGTTCTTATGAGTATTGACTTTTTTAGCTTCGATGGGGTTCACCCATTGGGTGACAGCGCTACCCACCCGATTGAACCGCTGGCAATGCGGTTGGACGCGGTTGGCCTGCCTCGTCCGCCAGGGCGACATGCACTCAGTAGGGCGCGCCGTCGCCCCTGGCAGCTTGCTGCGACATGCAGGGCGCAGCCATGCCACCAGGCGGGTCTGCTCAAAGCAGTCCAAACCTGCACCGGCACCTTTGAAGCTGCGGCTTTCGCCCGGACCAGCCGCGCTGCCAGCGGGCCACGTTGGCGCGGCCAATCGGGGATGCCAGGATGAACGCTTTGCCGCGCTGGGCCGATCTGGTCTTGTTGCCGCTGGTGAGTCTGCTGGTGGCCTTGCTGGCGGCGGGTGGCGTGGTGGCGCTGGTTGGGCAAGACCCGTGGCTGGTGATTCAGGTGTTGGTGCAAGGGGCCTTTGGCACCGCCCGGGGCTTGAGCTACACGCTCTATTACGCCACCACCTTTGTCTTCACCGGGCTGGCGGTGGCGGTGGCCTTTCATGGCGGTTTGTTCAATATTGGGGGCGAAGGGCAGGCCATCATGGGCGGCTTGGGCAGCGGGCTGGTGGCGTTGTGGTGGTCGGCCTATTTGCCGCCCTGGGTGATGTTGCCGCTGATGATGCTGGCTGGCGCGCTGTTTGGCCTGGCCTGGGCGGCTGTGCCGGCGTATTTGCAGGCGTACCGGGGCAGCCATGTGGTGATCACTACCATCATGTTCAACTTCATTGCCAGCAGTGTGCTGGTCTATCTGCTGGTCAACCATTTGCGGCCCAAGGGCAGCATGTCGGTGGAGAGCGCCGAGTTTGCCGCATCGGCCAAATTGCCCGGCATGCACCAGGCGCTGGCCTGGCTGGGGGTTGATTGGCCGGCTTCGCCATTGAATTTGAGCGTGTTGCTGGCGGCCCTGGCCGCCGTGCTGATTTACCTTTTTTTGTGGCAAACCCGCGCCGGCTATCGGTTGCGCGCGGTGGGGTCGAGCAGCACGGCTGCCGAGTACGCGGGCATCAAGGCAAAGCACCAGGTACTGATGGCGATGTCGATTTCGGGCGCGCTGGCCGGACTGGTGGGGATGAATGAAATTGCCGGGGTCAGTGGCAAGTTGCTGCTGGAATTTGTCAGCGGTGCTGGCTTTACCGGCATTGCGGTGGCACTGATGGGGCGTAACCACCCGCTGGGCATTGTGCTGGCAAGCATTCTTTTTGGCGCGTTGTTTCAGGGCGGCGCAGAGGTGGCGTTTGAGGTGCGCGGTTTCAGCCGCGACATGGTGGTCATGTTGCAGGGTTTTATCGTGCTTTTTTCAGGTGCGATGACCTATGTGATTGCACCGCGGCTGGCGAACCTGTTGGGCTGGGTCAGTCGGCCGCTTGCCAGACTTTCCCGGTCTGCTGGGTCTGGAGATCAGCATGGATGAGGCGCTGTGGGGCACCATGCTGGCCTCGACCCTGCGGGTTTCGACGCCATTGATTTTTTGTGCGCTGGCGGGTTTGTTTTCAGAACGATCCGGCGTGGTGGACATTGCGCTGGAAGGCAAGATGCTGCTGGCAGCGTTTGCTGCTGGTGCTTGCGGCGCAGTCTCTGGGTCCACCAGCTTGGCTTTGTTGGCTGCGATGGCCGTGGCGGTGGCGATGTCGTGGCTGCATGGACTGGCTTGCGTGAGCCACAAGGGTGACCAGGTGGTTTCTGGAGTCGCTATAAATATCATTGCTGTCGGCCTAACTGCCGTGCTGGGTGCAGCCTGGTTTCATCAGGGAGGGCAGACCCCGCCGGTTAGTGCTGAGGTGCGCATTCAGGCATTGTTCCCGGCCCTGGCTGATGCGGCGCGTGCTTTGCCGGTGTTGGGCACCGTGCTGGGTGACGGCGTGTTGGGACATAACGCGCTGGTCTATCTGGCCTTGCTGCTGGTGCCCTTGGTTTGGTGGACGCTGTTTCGAACCCGCTTTGGCCTGCGCCTGCGCGCCGTTGGCGAGAACCCGCAAATGGTCGATGCCGCCGGGGTCTCGGTGGTGCGTCTGCGCTACACCGCACTGACCCTCAACGGCATCTTGTGCGGACTTGCTGGCAGTTATCTGGTGCTGGCGCTCAGTGCGAGCTTTTCTCAAAATATGACCGCAGGGCGCGGTTTCATGGCACTGGCTGCGCTTATTTTTGGCGGTTGGCATCCGGTCAGGGCGCTTTGGGCTTGCCTGCTGTTTGGTTTTCTGGATGCGGCCGCAATTCGTCTGCAAGGGGTGCAGGTGCCTGGCATTGGCGAGGTACCAGTGCAGGTGATTCAGGCGTTGCCGTATGTGCTGACGGTGGTGCTGCTGGCGGGGTTCATCGGCAAATCGGTGGCACCCAAGGCACTCGGGATTCCCTATTCCAAGGAGCGTTGATCACCGGGTCTGAGCCTGCGCCCTGGTAGTGGCAAATCATTCGCCCAGAGCACTTGAGATGTTGCTGGGCTCACTCTAAAGAAAGCCGACGCACAATGGGCCGCTGCGGCCGGTTCGCAGGCGATGCGCGGTAAGTCCGACACGCTCCTTGCGCCAAGCCCGAAGCCGATGAGCAGCACCGCAAGGCTTGCGCAAATGCCGTGTTCGGCGACAGCCTTTGGGTCTGATTCAGCCAGTGAGGCCGGTCCGCCAGTCGGGCATCGTTCCAGTGCCGGGCTGGGCCTTTGGACAAGCTGCCCTTTTTTGGCGCATTTCCCTGATCTGAGTCAATCACTTGCACCAGATGCAAGCTGGTTTGGCGCTGAGGCTCTCTAGAATGAACCGTGCTCTGTGAACCTGAGGCTCGCAATATGGCTCCTTTTTCTGACCTGTGCCTGGGCGACCTGATGAATCGTCAAGTCACCGTCGTGAGTGGCGACAGCATGATCGCGAGCGTCGCTGCGCAGTTGAAAGACCGGCCCGCGTCGCAGGTCATCGTTGCAGAGGGCAAGAACCCCGTCGGCATGCTCACTGAGCGTGATCTGGTTCGCTTGCTGCGCCGCCCAACGGCACTGTCGGCCCTGGCCCGGGAAGTGATGAGCGCGCCGATTGTCACGGTCTCTGCGTCACTTGGTTTTCACCCGGCCCTTGTGCAGCTTTGCCTGAGCCGGATAAGACACTTGGTGGTGGTTGACCGCCTCGGCGCTGTCGTGGGGGTGGTGCGTGAAGGTGATTTTCTGGGGCAGCTTGGCCAGGACTTGTGCCAAAGCCTGCAGCGCTTTGAGTCCCTGGT
This sequence comes from Rhodoferax sp., assembly GCA_035368905.1. GTDB lineage: Bacteria > Pseudomonadota > Gammaproteobacteria > Burkholderiales > Burkholderiaceae_C > Rhodoferax. The sequence goes on along the minus strand of DAOSLL010000307.1, from coordinate 94 downwards.
GGACTGGTCGGTACCCCAGCTTGATGTCACAACGCCGGTGCTGCAGGCGATTGACTGCATGGTCCAACAGCGACGTGGCTGTACCGTCGTTTGC
>DAOSLL010000306.1:0-5308 GCA_035368905.1 Rhodoferax sp. | reverse complement strand
CCAGCCGGGCGCACCGGACAGCTCGCGCTCTGGCGCGCCATCGGCCATTGCCGCGATGCGCTCGTTGAGCACCGCCAGGGGCCGCGTGACCATGCCGCGCAACACGATCAGAATGGCCCCGGCCAGCAGCATGGCCGACAGCACGCCAAGCAAGGTTTGCCAGACAACGGCCTGTCCATCGGCAAGACGGGTGGCGCTGAAGTCGCGCGCCATGGCCACTACACCGATCTGCTTCTTCGCGTAGTTGTAAATCGGCTGCAGCAGCACACCATGCGGCACGCCGTTGGCCTCACGCAAATAATGCGCATCTTCGGTGATATTGATGTCCCCGCTGCCTACCAGCGTGCGCAGCAATTCAGGATGGGTCGAATAGAACTTGACATAGGGCCCGACACGATTTTGCTCGTTGAAAATATCGCCCTTCAGCGATGTCGCTGTTTCATGCAGGATTTTCTCGTTGATGAACAGCGCCAGCTCAAAGCCATAGGCTCTCTTGAGTTCGTCGAGCAGCGGCCCGAACTCCAAGGCCATTTCGAAACTGCCAATGGCCCGGCCAGCGTCATCGGCCAGTGGCAGGCTACCGAAAATGCCGATACCGGAGCTTGTCACCTCGATGCCCTTGCGAATGCCGTTGGCCCGGTTGACCTCGACAACCATTTGTCGAAACTTTGACTGGTCGTCATCAAACTTCTCCGGGTTATGGACCCGCAAAAAAGACACGGCCGGGGCCAGATGAAACTGCGCCTGGCTGATGCCGTGCTTCTCATGCAGCACTTTGAAACTGCCCTGAGTCGCAGCCAGCAATGCCGCGCGATCTTGCTCAGAAAACGCCTTGATGACTGGCGGCATGCTGGCCAGGCTTTCAGCCGCAGCGAGCGCCTTGCCCTCGGCACCGCTGAGCTTGGATTGCATGATCTGACCCATCAGCACAAACTGGGTCTCTTCAAAGGAGGCCGCCATGCGGTGAGAAATCAGGTTGCTGACAACAGAGACGGTCGCAATGACGACGATCACCACACCAATCAGAATGGCAGGGGCACTTTGACGAAACTTCACGGCAACATCTCCAACGACGAAAAATGAGGGTGTGCCGTTTATGCCAGCCAACCCGGTATTGTTGCCCTTCATGTTAGCCTACCTTCTAGGGTGGGAAAGCGCTGGTCGGTTCTGGCCTGGCTACCCGTCGCCAACCCCGCACCACACGCCGCAAACGGCATGCTGGTGGCCGGCACGGTGGGAATCGCCACCTTGGCCTGCCAACGGTCAACCCGCATCGTTCTCAAAGGTGCGGTTGAACTCGCGAACGACCGCACAAACAACGTCAAATCAGGTTCAAGCCCTCGACTGGCCTATCTTTTGTGCTTCTATTAGTGTAGCTAACAGGGCTGAAAATGCGTTCGCTGTGATGCCTGGTGCCAAACTCTGCCTGGATGCGCCTCGCCTGCCCAATCTGAGCGGTTTCAACCCTTTGTCGATGCAGCTCAACATGCTGCTGAGCAACATCACCAGCAACAGAAACTGGCGATTGCGGGCGCAACAATGGCAAGCGCTGATGTCACGGGCCGGCAAGCGCTCAGGAGGCCGGGCTTGGCGCTGCGCTGCTTGCTCTGCGCAACGTTTGCTTGTCAGCCACCTGTTGAACAATTTCCGTCCACAGGCATCAGCCCAAACCTTGCGCTGGTCATCCAGAATGCCGTCAGACGTTTGCTTGCCTATGTTGGTCGCTGCAACTCCGTCATGCCGACTGTGACTCCGGCGACGATGGCGGGTGGTGCCAGCCATTTGAGCTTGACGAACCAGCTTGCCACCAAGCTCACCTCGCCCGCATTGGCAGGGAACAAGACCGCCAGCAAGCCGGCCGCAACGATGCCGGCCAAGAGACCTGCAACAGCCCCTATGAAAGGGTTGCGCGTGCGTGCCGCCCAGTAGCCAGCAAATGCCCCCAACAGGGAAGACCCCAGCGCAAGGACCGCCCCTAGCCACAGGTACAGCAGAAACATGACCGGCCCCAACAGGGCCATGGCACCGGTATCAGCATTGCGTGCGCCGGGCGAGCGCCACTCAATGACAGACCAAACGACCAGCATGCTTGCAAACACCAGCCCGTCAATGACCGCCCCCCGGCGGACACCGGGGTGATTGAGCATGCGAAGCAGATTCAAGTTGATGTCCTCCGATGGTTCAAGGCGAAACAAGCAGCCAAAGCTTGTTGCGCAGTCAAAGGCACGCGCCTTGGTCGGGTCGCGTTGATGCTTCAAGGCATCCCTGGCACGGTTGCGGCGCATCTGCGCCAGGCCAGGCAAGTCGATATCGAACCTGCATGAGTAGCGGGCCCGATCAGGATTGACACAGCTCCCGATGAGCCAGAGCATGACGCGGTGCGGAACCGATTGCAAAGGGCGGCAAGAAGCGATGGAAAGTGCACTGCGCCCGCCACCAAGCTGTCACGCCAGATCAATGAACCGCCTGCCTGCTGATGCCGAAAAATTCACACCGCGAGGGTTTTCTTCAGGAAATCAATCACCGCCTTGCCGGCAGCGTCCCTGGCAGAACGATTGCCTTCAACGCTGGCACCTTTGGCATCACAAAGCTCTTTGCTGATTTCTTTGACCTTATCGGCCGACAGCGCCTCGCCGCTGCGGCGGTCGCGTGCTTTCAGGTCGAGGAGGTCATATTCCAGCGGACATCCCTCTTTGGTCTTGGTGCTTAAGGGCAAATTGACCCGCTTCGGGCTGTCCAGGTCAAACTTGTGCCGGGCCCCTGGCAACGCCACCAGTTCAGCGGGCGTGCCTGCGGCGCTGATGCGCTGCGCATAGGTGCGGCAGTCGCTCAGGTAGGCGTAGTCATCTTCATCCCCATGTACAAACAGCATCGGCTCGGGGCTGAATGCACCGGGCTTGGGTGTCACTGACAGCATGCCGGCGCAGCCCCCACTGTAAAGGGCAATGTGCGCAGCAAAGCGCAGCCCAGCGGGTGCGGCCCCCTTGATGATGGGTACTGCGCCGCTGCGAACGGCGGTAATGCCACCGCGTGAAAATCCCATGACCGCAATGCGTTTGGGGTCAATTTGCGGATGGCTTGCCAGCATGCCCAACGCCGCAAATGCGTCGGCAGTGTCGGAGGCGAATGTCACCTGACTCTGATCGTCGGCAGTCGATTTGACGCCACGCGGGCTAAACACATCAATCACAAACGCCGCGATTCCCTGGGCGTTCAGAAGCTTGGCCCAATAGGTGGTCAACTCGGGGTAAACACCACCGGAACCATGCACCAGCAGCACCGCAGCGGATTTCACATCCTTGGGCAGGTTAGGTGGCAAAAATAGCTCGGCCTGAGTTGTGGCGGCCGGGCGCGCACGGCTGGACTGAATCAGATCGACAACGGTCGCCGGAGAGCTCGAAGCAAAGCTGTACCAGCCATTGCCCGGGCCACTTTTGAAGTCAGTCGCGGGCGTCACATTTTGGGACAAGGCCGCACCCCCAAAGACCGCCAGCCACAGTCCACAAGCCAATGGACGCAATTTGGAAAAATCCATGATTCACGCACCTCTCAAGTCAGAACAATCAATTTGACAAACTCCCAATCTGCAGTTTAGGGTGGCACCTGGCAAAACACAAGTTGCCAAACCGCACCGACTGGCCTAATTGGCGCTTCCACTGATGTGTTGATTTGCCGCTATTTCCGTGGTCGGTGCAATGGTGTGGACACCGCAGGAACAAAGTCGTCCTGTCACAAGCTGCCATCGGGCATCGCCGCCTCAGGCCCCCGCCCGGTGAAGGTACGACAGGATGAGCCGAGGTACTGGCAGCCTGCAAAGGCACATTGCAGCTTCATCCATTGCGCTGCGCGGCTGAAAACATGGTTTGGGCGCAGCCAAACAGCGTTTCAGGGTGCCAGCCTGAGCCTGCTCGAACGGGCGGGATGTCTTAACACCGTGTTGCTGTGTCAAGCCACGCTGAATACTGGACGACGCAATTGCGACCGACTGTTTTGGCGTGATACAGCGCGTCGTCCGCCTGTTTCAGCAAGGCTTCCATGCGGATGGTGTCGTGTCCGCGGCACCAAGTGGTTCCCAGACTGATGGTCAAGTCAATGGCATTGGACAAGTCCCCCCCAAGCGACACCGGCTTTTCAGCAACGGCCAGGCGCAGACGTTCGGCTGCAGCAGCAATTTCGGGCTCATTGCAGGGGTAAAGCACCACCAAAAATTCTTCACCGCCGTAGCGTCCCAGGTTGTCGCCATCGCGGGTTCGCAGTTGTAGCCGACTTGACACCTCGCGCAGCACGTTGTCACCGGCTTGGTGCCCATGCTGGTCGTTGACGTGCTTGAAGAAGTCAACGTCGATCATGATCAAGCCCAACGGCTCTCCAGTGCGTCTGGACATTGCCAGTTTGCTGGCCAATTCCTTGATCACTGTGCCGCGATTGAGCAGCCGGGTCAGCGCGTCGTGGGTAGCAAGTTCGGTCAGTGCACGAAGGGCTAGCTGGCGCAGCAGCAGGTCCGATAGGCGGTCCGCCAAATGCCGGCCAAAAAGCCGGATGAATTTCTTGTCAAGTTCGTCAAATGGTTCATGCCTGGCGGCGGTACTGAGCCAGCCAATGACCTCAGCACCGCGCCTGAAAGGAATCACGCTGATTTCAGAAACGAGCTTTCCGTTTAAGGATTCAGGCATGGCAGAACGTTCTTCAAGGTCAGCCGCGACCAATAGGCGAGGGTGTCGCAACTGCGCATGGTATTGATCCCAGACCGAGAGCGCACTCACCTCTGACACCTGCGCCACGCCGTCGAAACCGTCAATGACCTTGAAAACATCGCCCAAGGCAAGCACCAGGTGCCAGCCGGCCACATTGGCAAAGTACTTCCACCGGGTGGTCACCTGCCTGGCAATGGTTTGAATGTCATCGAGCCCGGAAATGTCATCGATCAGCTTGAACAACGCTTCATAGCGCAGCAGTTGCAGCGTGGTGTTGTCAACCTGGCTCGCGTTAAAACTCATGGCACCAGGTCAGCGTAAAGCCTTGGCGTTAATCGAAGCTCAAAGAATGGCGCAATACTGGGGGTCCAGGTCAAGCTTCAGTGTGCTGGTGTACACGTTGAACATGGTCGCCAAATCAATCACCGAGACGATTTCGCAGATTTCTTCCGTGCTGAAGCCTTGCGCCATCAGTGCTTCAAAGTCACTGTCTTGCAAGCCATTACAGTCCTCGGCCACCTTGGCGGCAAATTGAACCACATTGCGATAGTACGCCGGCAACTTCAGCGTGGAGTTGCCTTGCAGGAAAGTTTGAAGACCTTCAAAGGTAAGGT
>DAOSLL010000305.1:0-5331 GCA_035368905.1 Rhodoferax sp. | reverse complement strand
TGAACTCAATCCACTTTGGCACCAGATGCCTTGACCATGGCTTCGTATTTGCGACGCTCGTTGGCCATCAGCGTGCCAAAGGCCTCCGGGGTGCTGGGCACCGGCTCGGCCAGCAGGGTGGCAAAGCGGCTTTTGGTCTCTGGCGCATTGAGCGCCGCCACAAAAGCTTGATTTAACCGGGCCACCACTTCTTTGGGCGTGGCCGCCGGGGCCACCAGCCCCCACCAGGTGTCCACCGAAAAGCCTTTGAGTGTGTCAGCCAGCGGTGGCACACCCGGTAGCGCGGCCACACTGGCCAGGGTGGTTACCGCCAGCGCCTTGAGTTTGCCAGCCTTGATGTTCGGTGCCGCGGTGGCCAGGTTGTCAAAGTTGAAGTCAACCTGACCGCCGAGCAGCGCCAGTTGCGCCGGGTTGCCGCCGTTGTACGGAATGTGCACAACAAAAATGCCGGCTTCCTTCTTGAACAACTCACCGGCCAGATGACCGGCACTGCCGTTGCCGCCACTGCCGTAGTTGAGCTTGCCAGGGCTGAGCCTGGCATAGGCAATCAAGTCCCGGACACTGTTGATCTTCAGCCGGGCAGCGGTATCAGCGTTCATCACCAGCACGTTGGGCACCCGCACCATTTGGGTGATCGGGGCAAAGTCGGTGGCCGCGTTGTAAGGCATTTTGGCGTACAGCCACGGGTTGACGGCATGGGTGGCGGTAGCCGCAATGCCAATCGTCAGGCCATCGGGGGCGGCTTTGGCCACCGCGTCAGCGCCAATGTTGCCACCGGCACCAGGCTTGTTTTCAATGATGACGACCCCCAGCGTATCTTTGACGCGCTCTGCCAAAGCGCGTGCCGTCACATCCAGCGGCCCGCCAGCAGCATAGGGCACGATCAGGCGAATCGGCTTGCCCTGCGCCTGCACCTGCGGGGCGGTTGCGGCAGCGACCAGTACCAGGGCGGCGGCGATGAAAGTTTTGCGGTTCATGAACATCCTTTGGCTGAAATTATGATCGTGCAGCGCCGACCTTGTCGGCTTCAGAGGTGAAAGCGTCGGCAAAAAAAGCGTCTTCGGCCAGGCCTGCCAGCAGGTAGTCGCGGCGGGCGCTGTCCACCACAACCGGCGCGCCGCAAGCATAAACCTGAAAGCCAGAGAGGTCGGCAAAATCCTGCAACACCGCCAGATGGACAAAACCCGTGCGCCCGGACCAGCCATCTTGCGGCTGTGCATCTGACACCACTGGCACGTAACGCAGGCTGGGCATTTCCAGCAGCTTGGCGCGGACCCAGTCGTCCATGTACAGGTCAGACGGCCTGCGCCCGCCCCAGTAAAAGGTGGCCGGGCGACTGCTGCCCTTGAACTGCAGGTGTTCAATCAGCGCCTTGATCGGTGCAAAACCGGTGCCCGAGGCCAGCAAGATAATCGGTTTCGAGCTTTCCTCACGCAGATAAAAGCTGCCATAGGGCCCTTCGATGCGCAAAATCTCGCGCTCTTTCAGGCTGCCAAACACCTGATCGGTAAATTTGCCGCCCGGCATGTGGCGAAGGTGCAGTTCCAGCCCTGGGCTGGCCGCTTGCGTGTGGGGTGCGTTGGCCATTGAATAGCTGCGCCTCAGGCCCCCTGGCAGCAGGAACTCCACATATTGCCCGGCGTGGTACTGAAAGACCTCGCTGGCTGGCAGTTGCAGCAGCAGGCGCATCACATCGGGCGACTTTTTCTCCAGCAGGGTGACGCGGGTCGGCATCTTTTTGATCGCAAAAGCGCCCTCGCTGGTAACCTGACGCGCCTCCAGCACCACATCGCTTGCCGGTGTTGCACAACAGGTCAGAATCAGGCCCTGCCCTGCTTCCTCATCACTGAGTGCCTTGCTCTGGTGCGCGCCATGGGTAACGCTGCCGCTGAGCATCTTGCATTTGCACGACCCGCAGGCACCGTCCTGGCAACCGTAAGGCAGGTTGATGTGATGGCGAATGCCTGCGGCCAGAATGGTTTCACCGCCATGCACTGCAAAAGTCCGTCCACTGGGCTCCAGCGTGACCTGAAAATTGGGTGGTGCGCTGGTTTCGATGGTCATGTTGTCTTATCCTGTGCATCGTGCAAATTTGAAAGGACTGAATTTTGCCTGCAATCCGTCGCCGTCTTTCATGCAACGCCCAACCCGGCCATCAGCGCATCCGGCGCACCACCGGCTACCTGGGGGCGCCGGGCAAGCGCTTCAGGCGCGAACGCCTGCTGATTGTGGGCTGCGGCGATGTTGGCCTGCGGGTGGCGGCGCTGCTGCGTGGTCGGCTCAACCTGCTGGCGCTGACCAGCAACCTTGACCGGGTGGCGGAACTGCGCGCCAGCGGTATCAAGCCCCTGGTGGGCAACCTTGACGACTCGCAATCTATCAAGCGACTGGCCGGACTGGGCACACGGGTGGTGCATCTGGCACCGCCGCCCGGTAGCGGGTCGGGCGACCCACGCACGCTGGCACTGACCCGCACGCTGCGCCGCAGGCCCTTGCCGAAGTCGCTGGTCTATGGCTCAACCAGCGGTGTGTATGGCGACTGTCAGGGTCGTCATGTTACTGAAACAATAGCTGCTAGCGCAAGTACAGCAAGGGCTGGAAGGCGAATTGATGCTGAAATGGTGATTCGCCGACTTGGCCGGGGCAGTGCCCTGCGCTGCAGCATCTTGCGCATACCTGGAATCTATGCACCAGACCGTGCCGGTGGCACACCACAGGGGCGACTGCTGCGCGGCACACCTGTGCTAAGCGCGGCGGACGATGTTTACACCAATCACATTCATGCCGACGACCTGGCGCGTGCCTGTCTGGCAGCCCTTTGGCGTGGCAAACCGGGCCGTGTTTACAACATCAACGACGACACCTGCCTGAAAATGGGCGACTACTTTGATCTGGCCGCCGACCTGTACCATCTGCCCAGGCCCGCCCGCGTGTCGCGCAGCATGGCCCAACAAACGCTACCGGCGCTGCTGCTGAGCTTCATGAGCGAATCGCGCCGCCTGGACAACCAGCGCATGAAGATCGAGCTAGGCCTGCGTCTGCGGTTCCCAACGGTTCTGGCTGGGCTGCAAGGATGACAACCCTTGGCTGGCATTTGTCGCAAATTGTTTGTAAGATCAATCGCAAAACACACCAATTCAGGACGCGGCAGCAAGTGAGTCTGCCTGTGCCTTCAGCCCAAACCCGGATTGAGCATGCAGCACGCCACCATCGACCACACCCCAAAACTGTCGGCCCCCAGCCTGATTGCGCGCCAACCAATCGTCGATCTGCAACGCCAGGTCGTCGCCTACGAGTTGTTTGACCGCTCAACCGGCCAAGACGGCCACAGCACCCAGAGTGACATTTTTTTCATTTTCAGCGCCATGAACGACGTGGGCGACCAGACCTTGATCAGCCCAATGCTGGTGTTCATCAACCGGACCCATCAGAGCCTGATGGGCGGTCACCTGGACCTGCTGCGCCACGACAAGATCGTGCTGGAGATCGGGCCGGTGCCAGGCCATGCCAAGGAAGACATCGAGACGCTGGCACAGACGCTGGCAGCATTGCGACAGCGCGGCTTTCGCCTGGCGTTCAAGCACACCGTGCTGGCACCGGTTTATGCCGCCTGGCAGCCCTTGGCCGATTTCGTCAAGCTGGACCTGTCGGTGATCAAGCCAGAGCAAATCAAGGCGGTGGTGCTGGCCGCCAAGGCCAGAACCCATGCCACGCTGGTGGCCGAAAAGGTCGAGACAGCCGTGCAGTTTGCCACCCTGTCTAGCCTTGGTGTGGCGCTGTTCCAGGGTTTCTGGGTAGCCCATCCGGAGGTCACCAAGGCCAAGGTGGTTTCACCCACTCACGCGCACGTGCTGCAGTTGCTCAACCTGTTGCGTAACCAGGCCAGCACCGACGAAATTGAAACAGCGCTCAAAAAAGATGCCATGCTGGGTTTCAACCTGATGCGTTTGATCAATTCTTGTGGTTTTGGGCTGACCCGCGAAGTCACCTCATTTCGCGAGGCCGTCATGTTGATGGGCCTTAACCGAATGATGCGCTGGGCCGCCCTGCTGCTGATCACCTCTCGAACCAACGGTGCCGCGCCGCTGTTCGGCACCATGGCGGTGGTGCGTGGGCGCATGATGGAACTGCTGGCCATCAACAACCTGCCCCCGGAAGAACACGACAGCGCTTTTCTGGTCGGCCTGTTCTCGCTGCTCGACAAACTGCTGGGTATCCCGATCAATCAGGCCTTGCAACTGCTGGCGTTGCCCCGCAGCGTCACTGATGCGTTGATTGATGGCACAGGCGTGCTGGGCAAAATGCTGACCCTGACCGTCGCCTGTGAGGAAAATGACGACGATGCCTGCGCGCGAGCCGCCTTGGATCTGAATTTTGACAATCACCAGATCAACATGGCCCACATGGAAGCGCTGGTCTGGGCAGACAACCTGGTGGGCTCAGCCAAGTAAGGCAGCATGAGATGACATCTGCCTGCCGCCGTGCCGGGCAGGCGCGAGGTCATTGCTGGCCGACAGCGGCCCATCAGTGCGCCATTTTCAGCACTTGGCATGCATCGCGAGTTCGATCTGTTCGTGTTTTATGCCCATCAGCCAGCTCGGCCCTCCTGCACCACCGAAACCAGAGCCTTGTTAACATGCCCGGCTTGCTACAACGACCATGAGACCGATGGAACAGACCTGCTGGGTGCCTGATGTGCTCGATGGATTTGAACAATGCCGCCTGAGCGGGGACAGCAAGTCAAACGTGCGGGACGCTCCGGCGGCGGGCGTGCTGGTTCGCAGACGCTGCACCAGGCCGTCTGCCAAAGCCGTGCTGTACATCCATGGCTATGTGGACTACTTCTTTCAAACCCACCTGGCCGACTTCTATAACCAGCAGGGGCTGCATTTTTATGCGCTGGACCTGCGCCGCCATGGCCGCGCCATGAGGCCACACCAGTTGCCCAATTACACCAGCGATGTCAACGAATACCTGCAAGATGTCGATGCTGCCATTGAGGTCTTGCACTCGACTGAGCAGATTCACTGGCTGTTACTCAATGGACATTCAACCGGTGGCCTGGTCGCAGCGCTGTACGCCCACCGTGGCGCGCATCGGTCTGCCGTGAACGCGGTGTTTCTCAACAGCCCGTTTCTCGACATGAACCTGCCAGCCTGGCAGCAATGGATTTTGGAGCCTGTGCTGGCAGCAATCGGACGCTGGTTTCCCCGGCTTCGGCTGCCTGCCCTGTCGGTAATCTACGGGCAGAGCCTGCATGCCGACCACCACGGTGCGTGGCAATACAACACCGATTGGAAGCCAATCGCCGGGTTCCCGGTTTATGCGGGC
>DAOSLL010000304.1:0-5337 GCA_035368905.1 Rhodoferax sp. | reverse complement strand
GTGAGATGAGTGAATACATCAAAGCCGGAAAGATGCGACCTATCGGTGTGACATCGGAAAAGCGACTTGCAGGCAACAACACACCAACTTTGAAAGAACAAGGGTATGACATTGTGCTGGGCAACTGGCGCGGTGTTTATGGCGCGCCAGGCATTACCGCCGAGCAACGCGCCGCGCTCACCGACATTGTGGTGAAAGCTACCAAGTCCAAGGCTTGGACTGAATCTCTCACCAAGAACGACTGGACGCCAGCTTTGCTGACCGGCAAGGCGTTCGACGACTTTGTCGACAGCGAGTTCTCCAGCCTGCGCGGCATCATGCATTTGGCAGGAATGATCTGATGCTGGACGATAGAAGCCGTCGGTACCAAACGGCGATCGCCGTTGGGACGATGCTGTTGGCCCTGGCGATGGGCTATGTGGCCCTGTCCATTCCGTCGGATGCGGGCTACGCTGGCGTCGGGCCCAATTTTCTACCCTGGGTGGTTTCCGTATCCTTGCTGCTGTGCAGCGGCTTCATGATTTACGAAGTCCGCACCGGCGGATTTCGCGAAATGGAAGAGGCCTCCAGTGGCGACGCGCACCCATTCTGGCTGGGATTTGCCTGGATGTCGGCGGGCATGCTCGGTGGTGCAGCGTTGATCGATACGATCGGTTTTGTTCTCAGTTGTACGCTATGTTTTGTCTTTGCTGCGCGCGGTCTGCGCGAAGCTGAAGGCGAATCCCTGCGTGGCTGGAAGCCGTGGTTCACGGATGTGATCAGTGGCTTGCTGATTTCAGCGCCGGTGTACTGGGTTTTCGGCATGTTTCTGGCCATCAAGCTGCCAGGTTTGACGCAAAGTGGGTGGCTTTAATGGAAATGGACGTCTGGAACCATTTAATCAATGGCTTTGCCACCGCAGGTACGCCGGCGAACCTGATGTGGGCCTTTGTAGGCTGCGCCTTGGGTACGGCCACTGGCGTACTTCCGGGTATTGGCCCGGCCACAGCGGTGGCCATGCTGCTGCCAATCACTGCCAAGGTGGATGCCACCGCGTCAATGATCTTTTTTGCAGGCATTTATTATGGTGCCATGTATGGCGGTTCGACCACGTCGATCTTGCTCAATACGCCCAGCAACAGTTCAAGCATGGTGACCGCCATGGAGGGCAACAAGATGGCCAAGAGCGGGCGCGCGGGCGCTGCGTTGGCCACATCAGCCATTGGATCGTTTATTGCCGGTACCTTCGCCACGGTTGTGGTTACCTTGTTTGCGCCGATGCTCGCACGCTACGCAGTGCAACTTGGGCCGCCCGAATATTTCATGCTGATGCTGCTGGCTTTCACCACCGTGAGTGCGGTCTTGGGGCAAAGTACCCTGCGCGGACTGGTGGCACTGTTCATCGGACTCGGCATCGGACTGGTGGGAATGGACCAGATCACGGGCCAGGCGCGCTACACGGGTGGTGTTCCGGAACTGCTTGACGGCATCAACATCGTGCTTGTGGCCGTGGGACTTTTTGCCGTGGCTGAAGCGATGCACGTGGTGCTGTTTGAGGGCAAACAGATACGGCACGAGCACAAGCTGACGCGGGTCACCATGTCGCGCGCGGATTGGCGTCGCTCCATTCCGGCCTGGATTCGTGGCACTGCTATCGGAGCGCCGTTTGGCTGTATCCCGGCCGGGGGAACTGAGATACCAACCTTTTTGAGCTACGCGGTTGAAAAAAATCTAGCCAAAGGCAGCAACCGGGAAGAGTTTGGCACCGTAGGCGCCATTGAAGGCGTGGCGGGCCCAGAAGCGGCCAACAATGCCACGGTCACTACCGCCATGATCCCCCTGCTGACTCTGGGCATTCCGGTGTCAAACACCACGGCGGTGATGCTGGGGGCATTTCAGAACTACGGTATCCAGCCCGGTCCACAGTTGTTTACCAACTCTGCGGCATTGGTCTGGGCGTTGATCGCGTCGCTCTACATTGGCAACGTAATGCTGCTGGTGCTCAATCTGCCCTTGGTTGGCTTGTGGGTCAAACTGCTCAAGATTCCACGTCCTCGGCTGTACGCAGGTATTTTGATTTTCTCCACTGTGGGGGCCTATGGCATGCGTCAAAGCATGTTTGACCTGTTCATGCTGTATGGCATCGGGGTGCTGGGCCTGGTTATGCGTCGTTTCAACATCCCGTCCGCACCGGTGGTTGTTGCGATGATTTTGGGCCCGCTTGCTGAAGCGCAGCTTCGCAACGCGATGTCGATTGGTGAGGGCAGTGCCATGGTGTTTCTGCAACGCCCGGTCTCGGTCATCATGATCTTCGTTGTGATTGGTGTTTTGGTCCTGCCCCGGATCTTGAAAAAACGCGGCGTTGTGCTCTAGGGAGAACAGTGGTTTCTGAATCAGGGGCGCTGCGCGAGCGCCGCCTGCAGCTCCCGGGTCCAGTTTGTCCCAATGCGCTGGGCCAGTTGCTGGTGAACCGGGCGCACCGTCTGCCGCAATACAGCACGCTGACTGTCAGTGAGGGTATGAATGCGAGTGGTGCCGGTCAAGCGCAGAGTGTCTAGTGCCTGGTCGTTCTGGTCGTCGGCAATCTGATTGGCATAACTCAGCGACTCTTGCAATGCCTGGTTGATCAGGGCGCGGTCAGCTGGGTGCAGGTGCTGCCAGAAACGCTGATTGGTGACCACCGCGTAGCCCAGGTAACCGTGCTCGGTGAGGCTCAGGTCGCTTTGCACTTCGTGCATGGCCTGGGTCCAGAAGTTCGAAATCGGATTTTCTGTTCCGTCCACCACGCCCGTGGCCAGCGCCCGACGCGTTTCGCTGAAGGCCAGCGTCACCGGCCTGGCGCCCAATGCACGCATCTGAGCGGAAATCACCTGAGAGGCTTGCACCCGCATGCGCAGACCGGCGAAGTCCTTTGGCTCCAGCAAAGGCCGGTTGGCGCTCATCTGTTTGAAACCATTGTCAAAAAAGCCCAGCCCCACCAAGCCTTGACGCTCGAGCCCCCTGAGCAGGCGTTGCCCCAGGGGGCCCAGGGTAATGCGCCGCACGGCAGTGAGGTTGTCAAACAAGAACGGCAGGTCAAACAACTCAAATTCCGGCAGACCGATGCGACCAAATTTGGACAGTGACGGTGCCACCATGTCCACCGCACCCAGTTGCAGGGCCTGCATTTCATCGTGGTCGCCATATAGCTGCGCGTTGGGGAACACCCGGACTGCAATGCGCCCACTCGAGCGTTGTTCCACCAGGACTTTGAAATAGTTGGCCGCCAGACCTTTGGGCGTTTCATCAGCCACCACGTGTGAAAAACGCAAGACGATGACCGGCCTGCGCTCAGCCTGACAGAGGCTTGGCACCATGGCAGTTGCAGCCAGGGCGCCCAGACATTGACGACGGTCAATCGGGCTCGACAGGTCATGGGTTGACATGCTGGCTATTATGCGGGGACGAACTGCCCAACACATGACTCAAAACCGCGTCACAAAGCTTGATCAGACACCGGACTTTGCCGTGTTGCAGCAGCCGGCGTCGCGCCATACCGGGCGCAATCGAAGGGCCTTGCTGTGGTTGGTGGGCTTGTTGGCCCTGATGGTGGGTTCGGTGGTCACGCTGGTGCTGTACCTGAACAATTTCGAGGCAGGAGAAGCCGCTCGTCGCCGCGCCGCCGATGCCTTGTGGCTGGAGCAAAGTGTGCAGTTCCACTTTCGCCGTCTGGAAGACGACTTGCTGGTGCTAGCGCGCCAGGCGGTGCTGCAATCTCGCAATTCCGCTGACAAGACCATGCCTGCAAACGCCTTGCAAGGCGGGCTGCTGTGGCGTGAGCCAGGCGTACTGTTGTCCAGCGGCTGGATTGCTGCCGGTCAGCTCAACGACTTGCGAGTTGGCCCGGAGCGCTGGCAACTTGACCGTGAGGCGCACAATGAAAACGCGCAGTCGCTGGCGACCATGCAAACCACAACCCGGGGTCTGCGTCGGTCGGCCTATGCCGGCTTGATGCTACGCGCCGACGGCACGACCACCGATGTCTTGTGGTTGGCAGTGCCCTTTTTTGACCGGGGCCAGTTTGCCGGAAATTACCTGGCGGCAATTTCTCTCGAACGTGCTGTCGCTGCTTTGGTGCCCCAGTGGTTCATGCAGGATCATCAGGTTCAACTGGCCGCTGACGTTGCCGCGCCGCAAAACGGTGCTGCGGCAGCCGGGCGCCAACAAGAGACAAGTTACAAGGTGGCACTGAACCTGCCGGGGGTGGACCTCTCGCTGCAAGTGCAGCTGACGCAGGACGAACCCGCAACCGTGCCGCGCATCTTTTTTCTGATGGCGTTGTTGTTCTTGCTGGGAATGCTGGTGTCCTTGTGGGCATTGCGCCGCGATATCGTCAAGCGCCAGCAGGTTCAGGCTCTGCTACAAACGCAGGTGGCGCTGCGTACGGCCATGGAAAACTCGGTCACCATTGGTTTACGTGCCTGGGATCTTCAGGGTCGCATTCTGTATGTGAATGACGCGTTCGCACGCATGGTGGGCTTCAGCGTGAGCGAGCTGATTGGCCTGTCCACCGCATTCCCCTATTGGCCGTCGGATCAACAGGAGTCGCTGGTCAGGGTTCATGCCGGCATACTTGAGCATGGCACCTCTGATGATGGCGTCGAGGTGCAGTTTGCCCATCGAGATGGGCACCTGATTGATGTCCTGATTCACGAGGCGCCGCTGCATACCGCATCTGGCGAGCAAATTGGCTGGATGAGCTCGGTGCTTGACATCAGTGAGCGCAAACGCTCTCAACGCATGGCCGCCCAGCAGCAGGAAAAGCTGGAAGCATCGGGGCGACTGGTGGCCGTGGGTGAGGTGGCCTCCACCCTGGCTCATGAGTTGAATCAGCCGCTGGGCGCCCTCAGCAGTTTTGCCAATGGACTGCTCAACCGCCTGAAAGACCACAACATCAGCCTGTCCGATCTCACCGCGGTGGTAGAGCGCATGGCGCGACTGGCCGAGCGCGCAGGCAGCATCATTCGACGTGTCAACGATTTTGCCCGCCGTCGTGAATTGTCCCGCCAACGGCTGGACTTGGCTGCCTTTCTTTCGCGCGTGCTGGCCAGCGCTGGAGATGGGGCTACAGTGCAACCGCACTGGTTGGCGCCTGATGCGTCGGTCTGGATTGATGCCGATGAGCTGCTGCTGGAGCATCTGGTCAACAACCTGCTGGCCAACGCGCAAGATTGGGCCGGGCTTGCAAGCCACAGCCTGAACGGGCCTCAGGTCTGGGTGGAATTGCGTCAGGTCAGCACGCAGGGCATGGCCGTGCTCGCTGTTGCTGACACCGGCCCAGGTGTGAGCGAAGACGCAATGGCAAGTGTTTTCAATGCT
>DAOSLL010000303.1:0-5354 GCA_035368905.1 Rhodoferax sp. | reverse complement strand
ACAGTTTTATGCACTGGCAGCATAAGTGCGCCGGGGAGTGTTCTCGCTGAAAAAAACGTCAAAATATTGAAAACTCCCGATTAATGCGACAGAACCGCGCAAAGTCCGCGTCCCTGCCTTTTTGAATGCGCAGCTCAATGTTACACGGGTCATCCAAGTTAAGTGGGCAGCGAAGTACGGAGTGAAAATTTCACGAAGCGTGCGGTAACGTCTATTGGGTTGGCGCAACTTCGACCGGTTGCACAATTGGTAACCAGACGCGAAACGTGGTGCCGGCACCTAAGGCGCTAGCCACCTCGATTCGGCCATGATGCCGCTGGACAATGGCATAAGCAACCGCCAGGCCCAGCCCAGTGCCTTGACCCACCGGCCGGGTCGTGAAGAAAGGGTCAAAGATCAGGGGCAAATCCGTTTGGGCTATGCCATGACCAGTGTCGGAAATCTCGATCCGGGCCTCTGATTTCTCTTGCCCGGTACAAATGGTAATCACGCCTGGGTCCTTCATGGCTTTCATGGCGTTGACCAGCAGGCTCATGAAGACCTGGCATATCTCGCCGCGCATGCACTGCACGGGTACTATGTCGCCATATTCCTTGCGGATCTCACACCGGGTTGTGAGTTCTGGACCGATGGTGGTGAGCGTGCTCTCCAGAGCCTGGTGAATGTCCTCGAACGCCAAGGTTTCCCTGACATCCATGCGCGAAAAATCCCTGAGCCCACGGACGATCTTCTCCACCCGATCGACGCTCTCATCGCATTCTGCGAGGAGGAATACCACGTCGTTCTTGATGAAAGGTAAGTCGCTCTCCTGCTTGAGGGATTGCAGGGCGGCCAATGCTGATGATGAACCTGAAGCATCCGCTTCAATTGCATCAGAGGCACGGATGACCGTTAGCAGCGTTTTGACGTATTGTCTCAATTGGCCCAGATTGGATTTGACGACCGCCAATGGGTTGTTGATTTCGTGGGCAACTCCA
This sequence comes from Rhodoferax sp., assembly GCA_035368905.1. Taxonomy (GTDB): domain Bacteria; phylum Pseudomonadota; class Gammaproteobacteria; order Burkholderiales; family Burkholderiaceae_C; genus Rhodoferax. The sequence goes on along the minus strand of DAOSLL010000303.1, from coordinate 4,377 downwards.
CCGGCTAGCAGTCCAATAGACGCCAGCTTTTCTGACTGAACCAATTGGCTCTGGGTCTTGACCAGATCGTCGTTTTTGAGCGCGAGTTCGCGGCTCATATTGTTGAGCTCGTGGTTGAGTTGCAGCACTTCGCGGCTTAGCCGCGCCTGCTCAGTTGCATTCACTTCGCCAAACAGAAGGTAATCCGCGCCATCGGGCTCCACTGTCACCTCCAGCGTCTGCGGCAAGCCGGCTGCGGTCTTGATATTCAAAAGGCGTGGCCGCGCAGGTTTGGCAAGCCATTCCTGCAGCACCGGCGGCCCCCCAAAATTGAGCAGCATGGTGTGCCAGGGCTTTCCCACCAGCGGCTCGCCGATCAGGTTCACAGCATGCTGATTGGTGGCGAGCAGGGTTCCCGACGCATTGACCCGCGCCACAACAACGCTGGCGCTGGCTGCCAGAAAATGCCTGCCGGAGCCCTCGGGGTACAGGGTGGCATCAGCGCTCACAGGCCGCCAACCGTTCTTCCAACGCATCCAGAGATTCCATATAGGCGGCATGAGGGTAATGCTGCAGCGCATCCTGCGCACCCCAGCGAAAGGCCTGCCCGCCGACCAGAATGGGCAAATCAGGGTAAGCGGCCGTGACCGCATCAAGCGCTGCAATGAGCTTGGGAAGGTTGAAGTAAATGCTCAGCGACAAACCCAGCAAATGAGGCTTGCGCTGCGAGATCAGTTTCAGCAAATCTTCAACTGACGTGTTGGCACCAAGAAAGTAGCCACGCCAGCCGCGCAATTCGCAAAAATCGGCAACCATCCGGCCACCGAGCTGGTGAAACTCGTCTGCCACACAGGCGACGACGATGCTCCGGTTGCGTCTTGCGCCTTGTAGCGTATGTGCCTGTATCAGTGACAGCATGCGCTGGGTAATGGCGGTGGACAAATGCTCTACGGCTACCGAAATTTTTTCTTGTTCCCAAAGCTCGCCAACCTGGTATTGGGCGCGTTGCAAGAGCCCAACATACAGCGGCTTGAGTCCCGTGCCAGCGTGCAGCAGTGCCTGCACCGTCCTGGCGCACGTTTCGCGGTCACCGGCTATCAGCGCGGCGAGGTAATGCGCGTAGGTGGCTTCGTCGATCGCGGTGTTCATGTCTTTGCCTTCTGCGCGGCCTGCTGTCTGGCCTGCGCCAGGGTGCTCTCGACCGCATCAATCCATGCGGTTGGAAACTGCCGCACGTCGGTCATCCAAGTGCGTAAACTTTCAACCGCCTTCTCGCACCCCCCGCACTCGTCGGCCACTGCTGCGGTGAGCAAAGACCCGGAGTGAGGAAACCTTGCACGCCATTCGGGGCCCACCGCAAGATCAAACGCTGCGGCCAGTTCCTGCGCTTGTGCATCTGTGATGAACCTTGAGCGCGCTGCGTGCAGCGCAGCAGCGGCAGGAAGCAGATTTTCATAATCTGCCCTTCGCTCGGGAATCGCCGTGGCCAGCTCTTCGACCAGAATTTCCAGTTGAACCTGCAACAACAGGGTGGGCATGCCTCGTGCAGACAGCAGGCGACCCAGCCATTGCACCTGCTGCAGGAGTTGTGCCGGTGGATATGGGTAGAGCGTCGCCTGCCAGGCGGCATCGCTGCGGGCAAAGCCCAGCCCCCTTTCGCCATAACGCGCAGCGAAATAAGGAAAACGATGCCAGCAAATATCACCCGCCCGAACGGACGCATGCACCTCACGCACGTCATCGGGCACAGGATGCCGTCCGGCTTCCGGATTGATGGAGGCAGCCAGATAGGCTTTGGACTCATGCTGGAACGGGTACAACGCGCGAAACAGCGCCTCCAGACGGGAGAATAGCTCGTTGGCAGCCTGCGCAATCTGTGCGCGCTCTCCGGTTTCCAGCGCAAGCGTGTTCATACGTTGCGAATACTCAGCCCATCGGGAGCGCGCTGCCGCTCCATAGTTGCGCAGATAGGCCATTCCGTCATCGCCAACCAACAAAAAGGCGCGCGCCACGAGAGGTTGCAACACAGTGGTGCCCAGCGTGGAGCCCTCCAGAACATACAGCCACCCCAATACCGCCAGCGGTGCCTCCATGGATTGCTCTCGCAGGGCGCTGGTTGTCTGCTGCGCCACATCGACCGCCACCTTGAGGTCTGCCACGGTGCGCGGCTCGAAGTACTGCAGGTCTTTTCGCAGCAGGCCTAGTTTGCACATGTCTTCGCTAAAGACCGAACCGACTCGGTCGTCAACACAGTCGATCACGGCCTGTTCGACCACTGCATGAATTGCCAGCAAAGCCCGCAGTTGTCCCACGTAGGATTCGAGCGGCAAATGGCAGCCCGCCAATGCCTGAAAGAAAGGGGCCGTTTGCAACCGGGCATGGGACCCAAACGTCTCAGCTTTGAGTTCCTCCATCAAAGTCAACTGCTGTCCGAAAAGGCTTGCTTGCATCGCGGTCTTTCTACATTGTGTTTTCTTTCATCGGCCAATCGTCCACTGCAACAACGTTGCTGTTTAGTTTAGACGATACGCCTTGCCTGACAACCATGGGCAGTCTCACGATAATGCATCAAAACAGGCCACAGCCCCCGTAGAATAAGCGCTAGTAGCTACAATAATGATATAAGTTGCGGCGACAATAAAACACGCTACGCCGACTCTCGGTGTCGACCCTTTGGGTATAACCGTCAGCGCTAGCCAACCCCGCCCCGATCAGGGCGGTGACCGGCGTGTCATTGGTTGGCGTCTATTGAGAAGATGGCTGTGCCTCAGCCGGTTCACCACCGATGGGCAGCAACACCTTGAAGGTGGTGCCCTTGCCGGGCTCGGATTGCACTTCAATGCTTCCCCGGTGGCGCTGCACAATACCCCAAGCCAGTGACAGCCCCAGACCGGTGCCCTTGCCCAACGCCTTGGTGGTAAAGAACGGGTCGAAGATGCGATTGAGATTTTTTGGTGGAATGCCGATTCCTGTATCAATCACCTCCACCCACACCTGTTTGTCATTGCACCCAGTGCGAACCCGGATCACGCCCTGGCCTTCAATGGCGTGCGCGGCGTTGACCAACAGGTTCATGAAAACCTGGTTCAGTTGCGACGGAATGCAGTGAACCCGGGGCAGCGTTGCGTAGTCGCGCTCTACCGTCGCCTTGTACTTGAGTTCATTCCAGACGATGTTCAATGTGCTTTCCAACCCTTGGTGAATGTCGCTCCAGGCCCATTCAGCCGACCCCACACGGGCGAAGTCCTTCAGGTCACGCACAATGGTTTTGACGCGCCCCAGCCCGTCCCGCGACTCTTTGATGAGCTGGCGCAGGTCATCCACCATGAAGGCGTAGTCCAGGCTGATTTTCAGCGCATTCACTGGCTCAAAGGCCAGTTGCACACTGGGATCCAGGGCATGTTGCACTTGGTTGTAAGCAGCATCAATGGCGAGCAGCGACTCCACGTAGTCGCCCAGTGTGCCCAGGTTCGAGTTGATGAAGCCAATCGGGTTGTTGATCTCGTGGGCAACGCCAGCGGCGAGTTGGCCGATGGACGCCAGCTTTTCAGATTGCAGCAGTTGAAACTGGGCCTCTTCGAGCTTGCGGTTGGATTCGGTCAGCGCCGCCAGTTGCTGGCTCAGCGCGGCAGTGCGTTGTTGCACCACTTCTTCCAGCCGGGCGTTCTGGTTGAGTAATTGCTGTTCAATGGCCTTGCGCTGCGTGGCATCGCTGAACGAAAAAACCCGTCCAATGATTTGCTCTGCATAGCGTGCCGGGCGTGAACGGCGCTCAAAAATGCGGCCATCTGTCAGCTCCAGCGTGTCAAACGACTCGAGGTCGGAGTCCAGGTGAATGGCCGCCAGGTTACGCTGGTAGGCCTCTTGGTCCGCAAAAAAACTGGCCATGAAGGCGAAGGCCTCTTCGTCCACTCGGCGGGCCAATAGCGCATCCGGAATGCCCCACATCCTCGAGAAGCACTGGTTCATGTTGAGAATCCTGCCCTCACGATCCAGCAGCAAAATGCCCTCGGCTGTGGCCTCCAGCGTGGCCTGCAGGCGTGAGCTGATGCTGGCCAACTCGCTTTCGGCTTGCTGGCGCGGCTCCAGGGGCTCGGCTCGAATCACAAGCCAACTGGTGCCGTCGCTCTCAACGCGCAACACGGTTTTGGAGGCCAGCAGAATTTCACCATTGCTGCACAGGTAGGAGCACTCGGTGTCCGTGATGTTGGGATTGCCACCTTGTCGAACCTCGTCCCAAAAGAACAGGTCAGACAGCGCGCATTCGATGTCGGTAATGGGGCGGCCCAGCAGCTCTTCAAGCGTGTACCCAAGCTGGCGCAGGCCAGGCTTGCTGACCTCACAAATGGCCAGCGTCACCGGGTCAACCAGAAGCAGGATCTCGCGCGACTGGTCAAG
>DAOSLL010000302.1:0-5361 GCA_035368905.1 Rhodoferax sp. | reverse complement strand
TAATAGTTTGCAAGGTGTTAGCAGTGGCCGCATACTGGAGCGCTTCGCCGGGATGATCATTGGGTCAGCGCATGCGCAACTCAACCCTTATATTTGTGGTTCGTTGACCAATACCGTCTGTATTTCATTTTCAATTGAGCCCTCTCCGAGCACATCAGTGGCTGTGCAGGTTTCTGGCGTGAGTTCTGCCCCCACAGTAATCTATCCCAACAATGTGATAGCCGATGTCGAAGTAGGGGGTGGGCTCTTTCGATTTACTAACCTCATTGCCAGTTCTGTTTCAGTCTCTGGTTTTGTTACGTCAAGCGGGGTTCCGAATTGCGTCCCTGAGGCGTTTTCCTTTCCTCCTGCGACTGTCTGCTTCAGCGGCGACTGACGTAGCTGATGGGGTGTGAGCGGCGGCAGGCCCAAAAGCCTTCTGGCAAATTGCCACTGTTCAATGCCCGCGCCTTGAAGCACCTTGCTATGCACTCGGCCTAACGAGTTGTTTGGTGTGCGTCGCACTGGCGAGTTTGACAACCTTGTCATGATCGCCAATGAAGGGCCTGTTCAAACTCGCGACACCTGCGGCATCCAGCCGCCCCTTGCCCATGGCCAAGCCAGGGCTTTTCGTCCTGAAATGTTCGCGTTCACTTCCTGCACGGTGAGGCGTAACCGGTGCAGAGATTTTGGGGTCGGATCCCAATGGCTGACCGTAGGGGTGGACAGGTGGTCACCCTGTTCAGCCAGTGGGCTCAGACCACCATATCACGGATTGGCGCTGCCGAACTTATCAAAAACAATAGCTGCCAGCGCATATTCAACGGGGTCTAGCAGTTGATTTAGCATATAAAGCGTGATCGATGCCCGTGATTTTGGGGTCAGAGCCCAATTCCCTGTGTGGCCGGACCCCTCGTTTGAAATGGGTGGCTGGAAATTGGGATCCGACCGCAAATTCACTGCACCAGTGGTCTTTATCAACCCGCTCAAGCCTAGTGGGGTCTGCGCAAACTCATGACACTTGCGCAGTGAGTCATGGCAACACGCGTTGTTGCCGCGCAGATGGAAACCTAGCAGCGCTTGCAACATGTTGGAGGACATAGGCGGAGAAATGACTGAAAAATTCATCTTCCAGTTTCTTCACAGGCTGTTACAGGCGATGGAACAGCCGCAGTTGGGCAGTTTAGGCTGCTGTATCATCTACGGAAACACTAATTAACCTTTAACAGCAAAGGAATCACATGAACTCCGAACCTTCTGAACAATCACAAAAATCGGTATCGGCAAGACGTCGCCTGTTCCAGATTTTGGCTGTGGGTGGTACTGCCGCCGTTGTTTTGCCGACCAAATGGGTCAAGCCGGTGGTCGATGCCGTGATCGTGCCGGCGCATGCGGCGGGCAGTGTGGTGCGGGTATCAGGCATTTACGGCAACTCAGGCGGAGTGCTCTTAGGCAGTGCCAGTGTTCTGGATCGGTTCACTGGCATGCTGATGAGTTCGGCTCAGGCGAACAATATCCAGTCTTGCGCGAATACGGTCTGCATTTCATTTGATATTCCTGCCAATGGCAACACTGTTCAGATATGGGCACTCAACGTTCCCGGCACCACAAACATTCAGGCGAACAATACCCTCGACAATGTCACTGTTGGTCAGTTGGCGTTCAGTGGCATGTACGCCGATTCTGTTTATTTGCGTGGCACCATTACCGCAACGCCGAACGCCCTGTGCAGTTCCGGAACGTTCACCTTCCCGAGAGTTTCGGCTGCTTGCAATAGCGCACCGACCTGATTTGGGCTTCGCTGCCATCGGGCCGCAGCAGATGCCGCTAGAACTGTGTCGTGCCCTGGTGACGGGTGGCAATTTCAGGGTCAACAAAGATTCGGTATCCCATGTGGCGCAAACGGTGGCAAACCCAGAAGTCTTCTGACAGGTAGTCACCGTTGACCACCCCCACCTTGAACACGTCGTAGTGCACCCGCGCCATCGGGGTGCCTCTGGAGAGCAGGCGCTGGTAGGTGTCGCCGGCTTGTTCGGCCTCTGCCACCAGGTCATTGACAGCATTTCGCGACAGCATCAGCGCAGCGGTACCGATACGTTCCACCTCATGCAAGGGGCCTTGTTCGCCCAGACACTGACCGACATTGAAAATGCGCTCGCCCCGTTCGTTGAAGCCCTTCAGTGGCACGGCCGCCCCAACGGCATCCACATCATGCGAGAGCAAGCGCTGCAAGCCGCTGGCTGGCAGGTAAACGTCGCCGTCAAGAAACAGCAGATGGGTGAATTCAGGCTCTTCGAAAAACTTCGACAAAATGGCGTTGCGCGCGCGCGTGATCAGGCTCTCATTGCCAATGGCCGATATGGTGAAATTGATTTGAGAGCGGTAATACTCTGAAATCGAATTGAGGTAGTCCAGATGAACCATGCCGGCGTAGGCTGGGGTGCCAATCAGAATATTGTGTGTTGGTGACATAGCGTCTTTTTCCGTTCAAGTTGATTCAAGAGACTTCGCCAGAAACGCGGGGATGCTGCCAGCCGCCCGGCAAAGCCAAAGTCAGGCGCTCTGTTATTGTGATGCGTGGATGATTTCCAGATCTGGCAGCCCCCAGGCAGAAATTCCCCGGTCTTTGGCGTGCATGGCAAAGCCCTCGGTGTCCAGATAGCCACGGTAGCTGTAGTCCGGGAACAAAATGCCTTGCCGGTGCAGTTTTGCATCCACCAGCAGCATGGTGCCGCCGACCCCGTCGAGTTCAACCATCGGTTGTCCACGTAGTTCGTCAAGGTAAAGCCGGCTCGCGCCGCGTGGCGGCTGAATGATGCCGTCGAGCAGGTAGCGCCATTCCGAATTTTGGCTGCCGGGCCTGAATTTGAAGGTGTTGAGGTCAAAAGTCGGGCCACCGGCGACCTGCACGCAGTTGGGCACCACAATTGACAAGCCTGGTTCAAGCAGTTGCAGCAGAATGTCTGGCGGATAGTTGATGACATCCGCATCGATCCAGAGAATGCGCTCTTGTCCACGGTCTGCCAGTTTGAACAGCATGTTGCGACACTTCGAGATAACGCTTCTGCGCGAAAACTGTTTCTCGGCAGCCCAGCGCTCGCCCTCCATTTGATATGAGAAATCGTGCTGGTAAACGTCGGCTGCGGCAAATTGGTTGCGATAGCGTAGCGCGTAGTCCTGCAACAGCGCAGCCGTACCGTCATCGCTGTCGCCCTCCAGAAAGGCCAGGCTGAGTTTGTCAGGTGGATAGTCAAGCCTGGTCGCCAACTCAAAAAAGCCCGGCAAAAACTGGGCGGCATTTTTGATCGGGGTCAGGATCAGAACGGACGGCGTTGCTGTTTGGCGAACCGGCCGACGCAAGGCAGCCGGTGCGGCTGAAGACGTCGGCTGCGGGTTGGTCTGGCTGCTTTTCGGGCCATTGGCATCGGCTGCGGTCGCTTGGGCGGCCAATTGGGGTGCGGCGAGGCTTGATCGGGGTTCTGGTGATGTCTTCGCGGCCTTTTGGTCTAGCGCCAACAGGTAACTTTCAATGTCCAGCCCCTTGCCGACCTCCTGCATCACACGGGCATACCCTTCGCCAGCAAACTTCAAGCTGGCAGATTGCCACTGCGACTCAAAATGCGCTGACTCAAAGGTGTTGCCTTCGTGCACCACATACACATAGAGCCGGGGCTGATCGAGCAAGACGACCCGTTCAGACTGCATGATTCGCTCTGCAACCGGTGTGTCTTCGCCTCGGCGCAGGGTCGGATACTGGCCAACTTTTGACTTGAGGCACAGCATTGACCCCTCCCACACGCGCTGGCTTGACACGGCCAGCCGGTTTTGTTTGGGCCACCAGATCACCCAGCGGTGCAGAAAGCAGGCATCGGCCTGCATGGCCGCCATCGCCGTCATCTGCATGGCGAGCCGACCTGGGTCATACAGATCATCATCGTCCCATTGGCAGACGTAGCTGCCGCGTGCCAGCGCTAGCGCCTGGTTGCGCAAGGTTCCCAGCGTGGCGCCGGTGTCGGGCAGGTGCAGGTAACGAATGCGCGGGTCGGCCAGGGCCGCCAGAAATCGCTCAAGCTGCCGGTCATCGCCGTCGTCGAGGATCAGCAGCTCACGCGGCGGGTAGCTTTGCGCCAGAAAGGCCTTGACGGCGCAAATGGCCAAGGCTGACCGGTTGCGGGTCACCATCAGGCAAGACACCAGCGGGGCCGATTGGCCCAGCGGTGTGCAGTGCCTGGCATGCAGCGTGGCCTGGATCAGGATCTTGCCAGATTCAACCACGGCCAGGCCGACTACCTCGCTGGGCAGCGGTGGCACCTCAAGCGATCCACGCCACCAGGTGCCAGCCCAATGGTGCATGGCCAGCGCTCCCTGGGTAACCCGATGCCAATATTCCAGATCAAACAGCCGTCCCTGGTTGCAGTCATACACATCGGCCGGGTAAAAAACACCTGTATCAGTGACCTCCACCCTGGCCGTGCCCTGGTAACTGTCCACCGCCCGGGTCAGCAAAAAGGGTCCGGTGGCATCCAGCGGGTCGGGCTCGCTGCGGGCCTTTGCCATTTCACTGATCATGTGATCCCAAAATGGGTGCTGCGCTGGCGATGCCATCAAGGCATTGCAAACCACTCTCTCAAGGCCCTTGAGCAGCGGCTTATGGTCACGGACATGGGCTGGTGGTTCCAGGCCAAGGATCACGCTGGCAGAATTCAGGATGCCATCAAGAGGCGCAAAGCACTCAAAATCCAGATCGACATAGAGTCCGCCGAAGTGTTTCAGCAGAAAACAGCGTATCGCGTCGGCCCGGCAGATGGGTGTCTGATAAGCATCGTACACGGGCAGAAACGCCGGGTAATGTTCGGCCAGAAATGCCCGGTTGTCGGCATCACTCCATAGCCGATAGGTCCAGCCGGGATGGTGTTTCAGCCAGGTGTCACGAAGGTAGACAAAACGTTGAGGAACCTCGCTGGTTTTCCAGGTCTGGTGGATGATGTGAGGAATCATGGGTGAGGCTCCGGCACTGTTGAGGGGCAATTGACGGCCCGAAGCCGCAGGGGTGATGGCCCCCCGGATTCTGACACGCCGCCAGGGTTAGCCATCGGTCGCCAGACTGGCTTGTCCGCCCGCTGGTCTGATGCCTTGAATCAGTATTTTCGGCTATCCTCGCAGCTCGACTGCCGTGCCAGCGCAGCCAACTCTTTTGTTTCAAATCTATTCTGCCAAACCTCTGCATGTCCGCTCATTGTTACAGCCTGTTTGGCCTGATTTGCTCACCAACACTTAGCCAGAGGCGTGCCGACCTGTTACTTGCGCAGACCAGGCAGGTTCGCGATTGGTCAGCCGTACCTAAAGCGGCGGCACGCCAGCAAGTTGGTCCGCTGCTTTACT
>DAOSLL010000301.1:0-5366 GCA_035368905.1 Rhodoferax sp. | reverse complement strand
GCCTGTTTTGATTCAGAATTTGGCGACGCAGCCGGACTGCTGGCAGGCGCTGCGCTGGCAGGCGCTGCGGGGGCTTCCACAATGGCCAGCAAATCGCCAATATTGAGCTTGTCGCCAAGCTTGACCAGCAGCGACTTGATGACACCCGAACTGCTTGACGGGATTTCCATGGAAGCCTTGTCAGACTCGACCGTGATCAGGCTTTGCTCAAGCCGGATGCTGTCGCCCTGCTTGACCATCACCTCGATCACCGTGACATCCTTGAAGTCGCCAATGTCAGGCACCCGCAGCTCCACCGACTGGCTCCCAACTGCTTCAATAACAGGAGCTACCAGCGCTTGATCAGCAAGGGCTACAGCCTGATTTGATACCAAATCTGCGGCAGCCGGTGAGCTTGCTGGTGCGGCCGCTGCGACGCTTTGAACAGCTTGCTCTGCTACGTCGAGCAGCAGCACCAGGGAGCCTTCACTGACCTTGTCGCCAAGCTGCACCTTGAGCTCTTTGACCACACCGGCGTGGCTTGACGGGATTTCCATCGATGCCTTGTCGGATTCGACAGTTAGCAGGGACTGTTCGGCCTTGACGCTGTCGCCGGCCTTGACCAGCAGTTCGATGACGACCACTTCGGCGAAGTCACCAATGTCGGGGACCTTGATTTCCAGAATTGCCATGATGTGTCTCCAGATATGTTGATCGTCCCGCAGCAAACGCGACTGTCAGGGCGGGTCTGAGCCGCCATTCAAAGTTGCCGGATCACATCCGGCCAACCTGGCGGGTGAAAAGACCCGGCTGCGCGTTGCCTGTGACGAAATGGTTAAGCGTAAAGTGGATTCACCTTGTCGGCTGCAATGCCGTATTTGGCAATCGCCTCGGCCACCCTGGCAACCGGCACAGTACCGTCTTCGCTGAGTGCCTTGAGTGCGGCCAGCACAATGTAGTGGCGGTTGATCTCGAAGTGCTCACGCAGTTTGCTGCGGAAGTCACTGCGGCCAAAACCGTCGGTGCCGAGCACCTTGTAGCAGCGGCCTTTTGGAATGTACGGGCGAATCTGCTCGGCGTAGGCCTTGATGTAGTCGGTCGAGTCAACCACCGGGCCCGAAGAGTTGCCAAGCTGCGTGGCAACAAATGACAGCAATGGCGCAGCGCCTGGGTGCAGCAGGTTATGGCGGTCGCAGGCCTGCCCGTCGCGTGCCAGCTCGTTGAAGCTGGGGCAGCTCCAGACATCGGCCGCCACGCCCCAATCGACGGCCAGCAGTTGTTGCGCGGCCAGGCTCTCGCGCAAGATGCTGCCCGATCCGAGCAACTGCACGCGCGCCGCTTGCGCACCTGGCAAACCTTCGGCACCCGGCTTGCACAGGTACATGCCTTTGATGATTTGCTCTTGCGTGCCAGCCGTCAGACCCGGCATGGCATAGTTTTCATTGAGCAGGGTCAGGTAATAAAAGACATTCTCCTGGCGCTCGACCATGCGCTGCAGGCCGTGGTGCAGGATCACCCCGACTTCATGGGCAAAGGTCGGGTCATAGCTGACGCAGTTGGGAATGGTGCCAGCCAGAATGTGGCTGTGGCCGTCTTCGTGCTGCAGGCCTTCGCCGTTGAGCGTGGTGCGCCCGCTGGTGCCGCCGAGCAAAAAGCCGCGCGCCTGCATGTCGCCCGCAGCCCAGGCCAGGTCGCCAATGCGCTGAAAGCCAAACATCGAGTAATAGACATAAAACGGCACCATGATGCGGTTGCTGGTGCTGTAGCTGGTGGCAGCCGCTATCCAGCTTGCCATGCCGCCGGCTTCGTTGATGCCTTCCTGCAAAACCTGGCCCTTGACGTCTTCCTTGTAGTACATGACCTGGTCTTTGTCGACCGGGGTGTACTGCTGGCCTGCCGGGTTGTAAATGCCGATCTGGCGAAACAGGCCTTCCATACCAAAGGTGCGGGCTTCATCGACCAGAATCGGCACCACTCTGGGGCCGAGCGCCTGGTCGCGCAGCAACTGGGTCAGAAAGCGCACATAAGCCTGGGTGGTGGAAATCTCGCGCCCAGGTGCGGTTGGATCCATGACACTCTTGAAGATATCAAGCGAGGGCACCGTGAACTGCTCGTCGGCTTTGGCACGACGGCTCGGCAGGTAGCCGCCAAGCGCCTGGCGGCGTTCATGCAGGTAGCGCATTTCGGGGGTGTCTTCAGCCGGCTTGTAAAACGGGATGCTGGCCAACTGGCTGTCGGGCACCGGGATGTTGAAGCGGTCGCGAAAAGCCTTGATGTCTTCGTCGGTGAGCTTTTTGGTCTGGTGCACGTTGTTTTTGCCCTCGCCTGACTTGCCCATGCCAAAGCCCTTGACGGTCTTGATCAGCAGCACCGACGGCTGACCCTTGTGATTGACCGCCTTGTGATAGGCCGCATAGACCTTTTGCGGGTCATGACCGCCACGACGCAAGGCCCAGATGTCGTCATCGCTCATCTTGGCGACCATCTCCAGCGTCTCGGGGCTGCGACCAAAGAAATTCTTGCGCACGTAGGCACCATCGTTGGCCTTGAATGACTGGTAGTCGCCATCGAGCGTATCCATCATGATCTTGCGCAGCGCGCCGTTTTTGTCGCGCGCCAGCAGCGGGTCCCAGTTGCTACCCCACAGCAGCTTGATGACGTTCCAGCCCGAGCCTCGGAACTCGCCTTCAAGCTCCTGCACGATCTTGCCATTGCCACGCACCGGGCCGTCCAGGCGCTGCAGGTTGCAGTTGACGACAAAGATCAGGTTGTCAAGCTTTTCACGCGCGGCCAGGCCAATTGCACCCAGGCTTTCGACCTCGTCCATCTCACCATCACCGCAAAAAACCCAGACCTTGCGGTTTTCGGTGTTGGCAATGCCACGCGCGTGCAGGTATTTCAAAAATCGCGCCTGGTAAATTGCCATCAGCGGCCCCAGCCCCATCGACACGGTGGGAAATTGCCAGAACGTGGGCATCAGCTTGGGGTGCGGGTAACTTGACAGGCCTTTGCCATCGACTTCCTGGCGGAAGTTGAGCAACTGCTCCTCAGAAAGGCGGCCTTCCAGATAGGCCCGGGCATAGACACCAGGGGACACATGGCCCTGGATATACAGGCAGTCGCCACCATGGTCTGCGCTTTCGGCATGCCAGAAATGGTTGAAGCCAGCACCAAACATGTGCGCCAGCGAGGCAAATGAGCCAATGTGACCGCCCAGGTCACCGCCGTCTTCGGGGTGATGGCGGTTGGCCTTGACCACCATGGCCATGGCGTTCCATCGCATGTAGGCGCGCAGCCGTTCTTCGATTTCGATGTTGCCTGGGCAACGCTCTTCTTGATCGGTCTCGATCGTGTTGACGTAACCGGTATTGGCTGAAAACGGCATGTCGATGCTGTTCTGGCGCGCGTGCTCAAGCAATTGCTCAAGTAAAAAGTGGGCGCGCTCAGGGCCTTCGCTTTGAATGACCGCGCTCAATGCGTCAGTCCATTCACGGGTTTCCAAGCTGTCGATGTCAATCGCGCTGGTGCCAGAGGGGTTGCTCAATGCTGCAGACATGGTTGATTCCTGGTTGTATCCGAGTGATGTTAATGGAGATAGTCTTGCTTGTGATGGATTGATTTTATGCCCATTTATAACAGAATTTCAAATAGCGTATATTGATTCCATATTATGAAATATTGCACACGCCAATTTCAGCTTGAAAACTCCTACACTTGAGCGCATGTCCTTGCCGCTCAGCCCGGAAAAATCGAGTCCTAATCGACTCTCGCCCCGAGCGCGCCTGCGGCTCTGGTGGTCGCAGCAAAGCCCGCACCGGCAGGACCGTTTTGCCATGCTGGCACCGTTGGCTGCCGTGGTGCTGTTTCTGCTGGCGATCATGGTGGCCTTTGCCTATTTGCGTTTTGAGGAGATTGCGCGCGAGCGCGAAGCCGTCAACCGCGATATTGAATACACCCAGCAGCGACTGCGCCTTCGGCTGCTGGAGCAGCAGGAACAGTTCATGCGGTTTGCGCGCGAAATCACCAGCCGTGAAATCGGCAACACCGGTTTCATGGCACGCGCCGAGGCCTTTGCCAACATTTACCCGGAACTACAAGGACTGACCTGGATCGACGATAAAAAGAAGGTACGGGTCAGCTACAACACCGCGAGTCGCTCCGACCAATACCAAAACAGCACCGGCTCCAGCATTGAAGCCAAAGACACGCTGATCAACTTTCAGGCAGCGCGCGACCTGCTTTTGCCGATTTACTCCACGCCACGCGCCCAGCCCAACCTGTCTGCCGTCTTGCAGTTGCACCTGCCGCTGATCGACAAGGCCCGCTTCAAGGGCGATCTGCTGGTGGAATATTCGATCGATGCCTTGTACCGCTACGGCTTGCCGATGGAGATCACCTCGAAGTACGCCGTGTCCTTTCACGACATTGACGGACGCGCACTGGCTGGCATCAGCGTCATCGAGGGCAATCTCAAGCGACATTTCCTGCCCTGGGCCAACCCGATCAATGCCTACGAGACACCGGTCTCCCCGGTCGGCAACGGCCTGACCATTCGCGGGCAGGTTTATCGCACCTCGCTGGGGCTCATCGGCAGCGGTCTGTTTTGGCTGGTGATGGTACTCAGTGCGGTGACGGCCTGGCTGCTGTGGGCCAACTGGCGTCACACCCGCAGGCGGATTCAGGCGCAGGATGCGCTGATGCGCGAAACGGCTTTTCGCCGCGCCATGGAAAACTCGATGCTCACAGGCATGCGTGCCATGGATTTGCATGGCCGCATCACCTATGTCAATTCGGCCTTTTGCAGCATCACCGGCTGGAGCGAAAGTGATCTGGTTGGCCGAACAGCGCCGTTTCCGTATTGGCCCGAGGAAGACATCGAGATTCTGAAAGCACGCCTGGCCGAAGAGCTTGCCGGGCGGGTTGCGCCCAGCGGCATCCAGTTTCGGGTCAAGCGCAAGGATGGGAACTTCATTGATGCCCACATTTACGTCTCGCCGTTGATTGATGCCTTTGGCCAGCAAACCGGGTGGATGACATCAATGAGCGACATCACCGAGCCGAACCGGGTTCGCGAGCAACTGGCTGCATCGCACGAGCGCTTCACCACGGTGCTCGAAGCGCTGGACGCATCAATCTCGGTGGCCCCGCTGGGCAATGACGAACTGCTGTTTGCCAACAAGCTATACCGGCTGTGGTTCGGCACCCATGCACAAGGCCACTTGCAGCTTGCCGCTGAAGCCGGTGTACCCGCGCTGGCCCACAGTGAGGAAACACAAGATGCAGTGGACGCATTTGCCGGGTTGCCCACCAACCACTTGCATGACAAAGAAGCCGAAAGCGCCGAGGTCTATCTGGGCACGCTGGGGCGCTGGCTGGAGGTGCGCACC
>DAOSLL010000300.1:0-5369 GCA_035368905.1 Rhodoferax sp. | reverse complement strand
GCCCGGTTTCACCAACAACTGGCTGGTTTTGATCAAGGCTACCGCGCTGGTGAGCTTGATTGGCCTGCAGGAAATGACCTATCTGGCCAAGCAGGCCAGTGCTGCCACCCGGTCCCCCTTTGCTTTCTTCTTGTTTACCGGAGCGCTGTTTCTGGTTTACACGTCAATTTCCTTGTTTGTCCTCAAAAAGGTCAATGCGCGCTATAGCCTGGGCACCAAACGAGGCACCTTGTAATGGAATGGGCCGTCATTTTCGAGCCAGTCAACCTGGCCCTGTTTGGCAACGGCATCCTGACCACACTGTGGCTGCTGTTTGCTTCGCTGGCGGTCGGTGCCGTGCTGGCGCTGATTTTTGCGCTGATGCTGACCGGCCCATGGGCCTCGCTGCGCTGGCTGGTGGGTGCTTATACCTTTGTGATTCGCGGCACACCTTTGCTGATTCAGGTCTATCTGATTTATTACGGCCTGGGTCAGCTTGAATGGATTCAGGCGCGCTGGAACGATGTCTGGCCCTGGACCCACTTCAAGGAACCGTTTTTTTGCGCGTTGCTGGCATTCAGCCTGAACACTGCCGGTTACACCGCTGAAATGCTGGCCGGTGCCATTCGTGAAACCAGCGGCGGCGAAATTGAAGCAGCCCACGCCTACGGCATGAGCCGCTTTCAGACCATGCTGCGGGTGGTGCTGCCGAGTGCCATGCGCCGCACCCTGCCGGCCTATAGCAATGAGGTGGTGATGATGCTGCACAGCACCAGCCTGGCCAGCGCTGTGCCCAATATGCTCGATATCACCTCCGCTGCCAACCGCATTTACGCCACCTATTACCTGCCGTTTGAGGCCTATCTGGCCGCTGCCGCCATTTACTTGACGGCCTCGTTTTGCCTGATCGGTTTTTTCCGCTTCGCCGAAGGCCGTTTGCTGGCCTATCTGGCACCGCAAAAACACTGAATTGGTAACCAGACACATGCAGCGCCTTGATCACCCCTTGCTCAGCAACAGTCTGGGCAGCCAGAAAACCATCACCAGCTTTCATTTTGGCAAGCCTGGCTCGGGTCTGAAAATTTACCTGCAGGCCAGCCTGCATGCCGAAGAACTGCCGGGCATGCTGGTGGCGCACCATCTAAGGGCTCATCTGGAAGCGGCGCAGGCAGCAGACCAGATTCAGGGCGAAATCGTGCTAGTGCCAGTGGCAAATCCGATTGGCCTGGCGCAGCGGCTGGACCATAAGCCAATGGGCCGCTTTGAACTTGCTACCTCTGAAAACTTCAACCGGCATTACCCCGACCTGGCCAGCGCCGTGGCACCTGCCGTGATGGCCACACTGGGCGCTGATGCCGCTGCCAATGTGCGGCTGGTGCGCCAGGCCATCGGCAACTACCTGCAAGGCTGGCAGCCAGATACTGAACTGCAAAGCCAGCGCCGTCACCTTCTGTGGCTGGCACACGACGCCGATTACATGCTGGATTTGCATTGCGACTGCGAAGGCGTGCTGCATTTTTATACCGAAGAGCCTTGCTGGCCACAACTGGCCGACCTGGCGCATTTTCTGGGCAGCCAGACCATCCTGATCGCCAAAAACTCGGGCAACCTGCCGATTGACGAATGCCTTTCAAGCGCCTGGTGGCAACTTGCCGGACGACTCAAGGCCAGCGGTCGCAATGTGCCGCTGCCACAAGGCTGCTGCAGCAGCACGATTGAGCTGCGCGGCGAGTTGGATGTCAGCCATGCCTGGGCCAAAAAAGATGCCCAGGCCATCATCGACTGGCTGCAGTTCATCGGTGTGCTGGCCTGCGATGCCAAACCGCTGGTGCCGGCCCCGCTGTGCCAGGCGACACCGCTGGCAGGCTCGCAGACGCTGCACGCCCGTTCGCCCGGCATTGTGGTGTTTGCGGTCGAGCCGGGTCACATCCTGAAAAAGGGCGATCTGGTAGCCGAGATCATCGACCCCATTGCCAACCGCACCGAACAGGTGCAAGCGGGTGTGGATGGCATTTTTTACGCACGCATCCGCGACCGTTACATCACCGCTGGTGGCGAGCTGGGCAAGATTGCCGGTGCCCAGGCGTTTCGCGTCGGACCGCTGCTGGGTGCCTGAAAGCCGCCCGCAGCGCCATCAATCCAAAGCCATGACCCACACGACTCCTCTCAAACTGCAGGTTGAAAACATCCACAAGCGCTTTGGTTCCAACGAAGTGCTCAAGGGCGTGTCGCTGACGGCCCATGCGGGTGATGTGATCAGCATCATCGGCAGTTCCGGCTCGGGTAAAAGCACGTTTTTGCGATGCATCAATTTGCTGGAAAAGCCGCACCTGGGGCGGATACATGTTGTTGATGAAGAGTTGCACCTGACGGCCGCGCCGAACGGCGAATTGCATGCCGCCAATCCGAAGCAATTGGCCCGCCTGCGCACCAAACTGGCCATGGTGTTTCAGCATTTCAACCTGTGGGCGCACATGACGGTGCTGCAAAACATCATCGAAGCCCCGGTCCATGTGATGAAGGTGCCGCGTGACCAGGCGATCGCAATCGCCCGCAAGTACCTGGCCAAAGTCGGCCTGGAGGGCAAGGAAGATGCCTACCCGGCGCACTTGAGCGGTGGCCAGCAGCAGCGTGTGGCGATTGCCCGTGCGCTGGCGATGGAGCCCGAGGTGATGCTGTTTGACGAACCCACCAGCGCGCTCGACCCCGAACTGGTGTCCGAGGTGCTCAAAGTCATGAAGAACCTGGCGCTGGAAGGCCGTACCATGGTGGTGGTGACGCATGAGATGGGTTTTGCCCGCGAGGTGTCAAACCACCTGATTTTCCTGCACAAGGGCCAGATTGAAGAAGAAGGCAACCCTACGCAGGTGCTGTCCAACCCGAAAAGTGTGCGGCTGGCGCAGTTTTTGTCGGGCAGTCTGAAGTGACCCGTGAATCAGCAACGTGGCTGCTGCGTCGCCGTCCATTTGACACAGGTAGCAGATTTTGGGTTGAGTCCCCCTGCGGACCCGGCTTGCAAGTCCGTTCGCAATCTCGATCCGACTACGCCTCTGACCTCAAATTTGCGGCGCTCGATGCACCGCACCGACAGGCTGAAAGCATCATGAGAAGACCGTTCAATGGTGCATTGCCGTCAGGCCAATCGCACTGCCGTCAGCACCAGGCACGCCATTGCCAAATCCGTCTGCCTTGCAACTACCGCGTCGCCAACTGCTGACCCGTGCCCTGCTGGCACCGCTTTGGCCGGGGCTTGCCTGGTTGCAAGTCAGCCGTGCAGCCGCAGCCACGCTGGTCAAGCGTGAGCTGGTGTTTGCGCGTGACCTGGGCAGCCACCCGGACACCGCCATCGAGTGGTGGTACGTCACCGGTGAACTCCAGGCCAAGCAGCAGCAATACGGCTTTCAGTTGACGTTTTTTCGCTCGCGCGTGCCCGCCACGCAGCACATGACATCGGCATTTGCCGCCCGGCAACTGATCTTTGCGCACGCTGCGGTCACTGACCTGAGCGGCCAGCGCTTGCTGCATGACCAGCGCATTGCCCGCAGTTCCGGCACGGCATCGGTGGACCTGGCGGAGGCCAGCGAGGCAGACACCCACATCAGGCTGCGCGACTGGTCGCTGCAGCGGCGCGAAGACGGCCGCTATCTGGCGCGGGTGACGGCGCAGGACTTTGCCTTTGCGCTCGATCTGACCCCAACCCAGCCGCTGTTGCTGCAAGGCGAACAGGGTTGGTCGCGCAAAGGTCCGCAGGCCACACAAGCCAGTTTTTACTACAGCCTGCCGCAGCTCAAGCTTGCTGGCGACCTGACCCTGGCTGGCAGCACCCGGCGGGTCAGCGGACGCGCCTGGCTGGATCACGAGTGGAGTGATGCGCTGCTGCACCCGGAGGCGGTTGGCTGGGACTGGATTGGCATGAATTTGTTCGATGGCGCTGCGCTGACTGCCTTTCGCTTGCGCAACAAAGCTGGCGCCACCTTGTGGGCGGGTGGGTCGTGGCGCGGTGGCGGTGCTGCCAAGCCGGTGGTGTTTGCGGCCCAGGACGTTCGCTTTAAG
Source organism: Rhodoferax sp. (assembly GCA_035368905.1). Lineage (GTDB taxonomy): Bacteria > Pseudomonadota > Gammaproteobacteria > Burkholderiales > Burkholderiaceae_C > Rhodoferax. The sequence continues at coordinate 1,337 of DAOSLL010000300.1, read as the reverse complement.
GCCGGGCGCATCTGGAAAAGCCCGGCCAGCGGTGCCAGTTACCCGGTGCAGTGGACGATTGACCTGCCAGCCGCTGCCATTGATGCCGGTTTGCCAGCGCGCACCAGCTTCACCGTGCGCGCCCTGCTGGACGCTCAGGAACTTGATAGCCGCAGTTCAACTGGTGCCATTTACTGGGAAGGTTTAAGCGAACTGTCAAACCAGTCGGGGCAGCCAATAGGGCGTGGTTATCTGGAAATGACCGGCTACGCCAGCCCGTTGAAGCTATCCTGAATGGCTGCGCGACTTGCTAGCGCATCGGCTGCAAACCCGACCGCAGCGACCCATTTGGCGCCTGGCTTTTGACCCACAACTGGGCTGTGGGCTGGCAAGTACCGCACAAGCTTGCCATGCCGGGGTCGGCTCTCGCTATCGACGCGGTCACTCTGGTACATTCATTATGCTACAAAATGCAGAGCTTCTCGCGCAGTATTCATAAGGGCTGGAGGCCAATTTGTCATCAAGCTCAGAAGCCTTGCGCTGATCCGGACTGAAGTTCCTCCCAATTATTCGAGGCCCTGATTCGCGCTGTTCACCACCGATGCTCAGGCAAGACCAGCTAGATCAGCAAGTTTGCTTTCTGGTGAAAGTTCTGCTGCTCACTTGAACATTTTTCAAAGTTGCCTTTGCAGTGGGCAATTGGCCGAAGCTGGCGTTGAACGACCGACTGGTGGCCCCGTTGTCTGGCGATCACGAAGCGTTCCCCAGTGCGACCAAGTGCCTGCAGTTGCATCGCCTAAACTTGGCCGCTATGGCAAACAAGCTGCAAGTTCTGGGTATCGAATCTTCCTGTGACGAAACCGGCGTGGCGCTGGTCGAGGTGCGTGGCCCTGGAGTGCCGGTGCTGCTGGCGCACGCGCTCTACAGCCAGATCGAGATGCACCAGGCTTATGGCGGCGTGGTGCCCGAGCTGGCCAGCCGGGACCACATTCGCCGCGTGCTGCCATTGACCGAGCAGGTGTTGGCCGAATCGGGCCGCACGCTGGCAGATGTCGATGTGCTGGCGTTTACCCGCGGCCCCGGTCTGGCCGGTGCGCTGCTGGTGGGTGCCGGTGTCGCCTGCGCGCTGGCGGCCGCGTTGGGCAAACCGGTGCTGGGCGTGCATCACCTGGAAGGACATCTGCTGTCGCCGTTTTTGAGCGCTGATCCGCCCGAGTTTCCGTTTGTGGCGCTGCTGGTGTCGGGCGGGCACACGCAATTGATGCAGGTTGATGGGGTAGGGCGCTACCAGATAATGGGCGAAACCATTGATGATGCGGCCGGCGAGGCGTTTGACAAATCGGCCAAGCTGCTTGGCT
>DAOSLL010000299.1:0-5385 GCA_035368905.1 Rhodoferax sp. | reverse complement strand
CCTGTCCGGTAACGAGATCAACGCCTTCATGCCGGAAACCGCCGTCTTTCACGCGCTGTTCCAGGTTCTGGTGGGTAGCGGCAATCACGCGCACATTGGTCTTGACTGCGCCATGGCCGCCTACCCGGTAGAAATGCCCGTCTGACAGCACCCGCAGCAGCCGGGTTTGCAAATCAAACGGCATATCGCCAATCTCGTCGAGAAACAGGGTGCCGCCATCGGCCTGCTCAAAACGGCCACGGCGCATGGTCTGGGCACCCGTAAAAGCGCCCCGCTCGTGGCCAAACAGTTCGGATTCGAGCAGGTCTTTGGGGATGGCTGCGGTATTGATCGCAACAAATGGCCCGTTGGCGCGTGGCGAGTGCTTGTGCAGGGCGCGCGCCACCAGTTCTTTGCCAGAGCCAGATTCGCCGGTGATCATGACCGTGACGTTGCTCTGGCTCAGGCGGCCAATGGCGCGAAACACATCCTGCATGGCCGGGGCCTGGCCCAACATCTCGGGCGCATCGCTGATGCGCTCTTCGCTGACCTCTTCGCGCTGGCTTTCCTCCAGTGCGCGGCGAATCAGCTCCACCGCCTTGGGAATGTCAAACGGCTTGGGCAGGTACTCAAACGCACCACCCTGAAACGCCGACACGGCACTGTCAAGGTCCGAGTAAGCGGTCATGATGATCACCGGCAGGCCAGGAAACCGGACCTTGACCTTGTCGAGCAGGTCCAGCCCGGAGCCACCCGGCATGCGAATGTCGCTGACCAGCACCTGCGGCCCCTTTTCTTCCTCGCTGGACAGGGCATTGAGCACATCGCGTGCGTTGGTGAAACTGCGGGTCGGCAGGTCTTCGCGCAGCAACGCCTTCTCCAGCACGAAACGAATGGACTGGTCATCGTCAACGATCCAAATGGGTTTCATCGTGTCTTGTCACCTTTGGTTGCATCCGGACTAGCCAGACACTGCCCCCTTGCAGTGCGCTGCCCCGGTCAGGGTAGTGGAATCTGTATTTTGAAATCAGTACGTCCCGGCACGCTGTCACACTCAATCAAGCCGTGGTGCTGCCCGACAAAGTTTTGCGCCAATGTCAGGCCCAGCCCGGAGCCACCTTCGCGCCCGGACACCAGTGGATAAAAAATACGGTCCTTGATCGAGTCTGGTACACCAGGCCCGTTGTCGATCACATGCAATTCCAGTGCCAACCGGTAGCGTTGTCGACCGAAAGTGGCCTGGCGCGCAACCCGGGTACGAAATACCAGCCGGGCATCACCCTTGGCAATGCGGTCGGTCAGGGCCTCGCAGGCGTTTCGCGCCACATTGAGCAGGGCCTGGTGGAGCTGCTCCTGATCACCACGGAACTCTGGAATAGAGGTGTCGTAGTCTTGCACCACCACCAACCCACGAGGAAACTCGGCCAGGATCAACGAGCGCACCCGCTCGCAAATCTCGTGAATGTTCACATCGCCCACGACGTGCGGCCGACGGTGTGGTGCCAGCAAGCGGTCCACCAGCGACTGCAGACGATCGGCCTCGCGGATGATGACCTGGGTGTACTCGGTCAGTTCCGCCGAATCCATTTCCATTTCCAGCAACTGGGCCGCGCCACGAATGCCGCCGAGCGGGTTTTTGATTTCATGCGCCAGGTTGCGAATCAGTTCCTTGTTGGCCTGAGCCTGTTCGGCCAGACGCTCTTCGCGGTCTTTTCGGGCCTGCTGCTCCAGCGGCTGCATCTCGACCATCAGTTCCGGGCCTTGGGTGGGTGAGACGATAACAAACACCGGCAGCGGCTCGCGCCCCATCCGCAATAGCCAGGCATCGTAGCGCAGGGGCGGAAATTCACGGTCACCCGCACCCTGCAAAGCTGTGCTCAAGTGACTCGGCTGGGTGAAACTGTCGGGCAAATGCGAGCCTACCAGGACCCGTCTGGAAAGGCCACGTGCGTCCTCCAGCGCGGCATTGACATACAGCACCGTGCCGTCGCTGCGGACCACTGCCACCGAAGTGGCCAGCAGATCAAACGCCATGAAGCGCTCTGCCGCCGCACGCGGTGAGGTTCCAGTCAAATCAGTTGGCTTCACAGTTCAGTCCGGGTCATCAGCGCGAACTTGCTGCACCAGATGCTGCGGATGCACCAGGCAAGCGCTCAAGCTCGCGCCGGATGCCTGCCACATCGCTTTCGTTGCGCGCCAGGCTGGCTTTGAGCTCGGCTACCCGGTCGAGGTATTTCTGCTGGTTGCGCGCTTCATCACCGCGCTTTTCGGGCTCGCCATGGTTGTATTCCTTCTGCAACTCTTCCTGGCGTGCCTGGGCCTTTTTCAGCTCGGACTGCAAAATCAGGCGGGCGTCAGAATCACGGGCTTTTTGTTCCACTGATACGACGCGGTTGCCGCCACCTGGCACCGCGCTGCCTGCTGAACTGGCTTTCGACACTGCGCCTTTAGGGGCCTGAACCGCCTGCACCACGGTGACATTGCCACCCTCAATGCGCTTGCAGCCATGGGCTTTGGCATCGGGCTTGGTATTGGTGTATTCATTGCCGCAGCGGTAAATGGCTTCCTGGGCCACGGTTGGCAGAGCCACTGCACCCACCAAGGTACACAGAAAAAACAATCGCTTCATTGGAGTTCCACACTTTTCAGGCCATCACGCCGTGTTGCAACAACAACGATCAACACGGTGACGGGCCAACAGTAGTTTCCCACAATAAAAAAAGACGACCGAAGTCGTCATCATTCATCAATAAGCCCAAGGGGCCTGTCCGACTTATGGCATCGATCACGGATTGACCCGATGAGACCAATTTGTGCCGGATTCGCAGGTCCATAGCCCCGCCATGGATCAAAACGAAGGTGCAAATTGGGCCGCTACGACCGGTTCACAGCCAATGCGCCATACGCCTGACACGCGCCTGGCTGTGTCAATCACAGCAGGCGCGCGCCGCTCACTGATTACAGTGAATAGTACATGTCAAACTCAATCGGATGGGTCGCCATGCGCAGGCGCGTGACTTCGGTCATCTTGAGTTCAATGTAGGCATCGAGCAGGCCGTCGGTGAACACACCACCCTTGGTCAGGAAGCTGCGATCAGCATCGAGACATTCGAGGGCCTGATCAAGACTGTGGCAAACGGTCGGGATCAGCGCGTTTTCTTCGGGTGGCAGATGGTACAAATCCTTGGTAGCAGCTTCGCCCGGATGGATCTTGTTTTCAATGCCGTCCAGGCCCGCCATCATCAGCGCCGAGAAGCCCAGGTAGGGGTTCATCAGCGGATCGGGGAAGCGTGCCTCAATGCGACGGCCCTTGGGGTTGGCCACGTAAGGAATGCGGATCGAGGCCGAACGGTTCTTGGCCGAGTAAGCCAGCTTCACGGGCGCTTCAAAACCGGGCACCAGGCGCTTGTAGCTGTTGGTGCCGGGGTTGGTGATCGCGTTGAGTGCACGGGCATGCTTGATGATGCCGCCAATGTAGTACAGCGCAAAGTCGCTCAAACCGGCATAACCGTCGCCAGCAAACAAATTTTTGCCGTCTTTCCAGATCGACTGGTGCACGTGGCAACCGCTGCCGTTGTCGCCAACGATCGGCTTGGGCATGAAGGTGGCGGTCTTGCCATAAGTGTTGGCGACATTTTGAACCACGTATTTCAAGACCTGAGTCCAGTCAGCGCGCTCAACCAGGGTGCTGAACTTGGTTCCAAGCTCGCACTGACCAGGAGATGCGACTTCGTGGTGAAACACTTCAACCGGAATGCCCAGAGATTCAAGAATCAGCGACATTTCGGCGCGCATGTCCTGCGTGCTGTCGACTGGAGGCACCGGGAAATAGCCACCCTTGGTGGTGGGACGGTGACCACGGTTGCCGCCTTCGAGCTTCTTGCCCGAGTTCCAGGGTGCCTCGTAATCGTCAATCTTGAAGAAACAGCCCGACATGTCAGTATTCCAGCGCACGTCATCAAACAAGAAGAATTCTGGCTCGGGACCAAAATAGGCGGTATCGCCCATGCCGGAGGCCTTCAGGTAGGCTTCGGCCCGGCGGGCTACCGAACGTGGGTCACGTTCATACGCCTTGCCATCGCTGGGCTCAATCACGTCGCAACTCATGAAGATGGTGGTTTCTTCATAAAAGGGATCGATGTTGGCGGTATTGGGGTCTGGCATGAGCTGCATGTCAGAGGCTTCAATGCCCTTCCAGCCCGCCACGGAGGAACCGTCAAACGCGTGGCCCGAGGTGAACTTGTCTTCATCAAAATGCGAAACAGGCACGGTGACGTGCTGTTCCTGGCCACGGGTATCGGTGAAACGGAAGTCAACAAACTTGACTTCGTTGTCTTTCACCATCTTCATGACATCTGCGACGGTCTTGGCCATCAAATACTCCTGGTTGGGTCGTTGTAAAAAAAAGATTCAATGATCTTGGATGCAGTTTTTGTGCCAGAACGACGGTTTCAGGTCGCCCTGCCCTAAGTTATTTTTTGCTGTGACTTTGAAAGTGACCGCCATCATGATCGAGCCGCATGCGCAGCAGACCCCGCTGCGTCACCTGGCTCAATGAGGGTGGCACCAAAATAAGGCACTAATGAATGCACCAAAAGGAAAAGCTCAATTTCGCACCAATTCGGGGCCTAGCTTGAGATTAAACCGGGTCAAACCAGCTAACAGCGTGGCATACGCTGCTGCGACCGCCGCAGGCTCACCTTTGACACCGAGTTCAACGTGACGGCCATATTCCGGGTGGTCCACGCTCGGCAGGCTAAACACCTTGACCGTCGGGTGCTCAGACTCGATCTGCTCCATCAGCGGGGTCAGCGTCGCCTCCATGGCACCCAACAGAATGATCGACTGCTCAATCCAGGCTTTAGTCCGGAAAAATGCACCGTAACAGGTGTCAAGCACCCATTCGATCATCGGCCAGGCCATCACCGGAAAGCCCGGCACAAAATGCACCCGCTGACAACTGAAGCCGGGAATCTTGTTGTAGGGGTTGGGGATGATGTCAGCACCTTGCGGGAAAACGCCCATGTTGAGCCGGTGTCGGCTGTCCGGTGCAGCGGGATCAAACACCTTGCCTTTTTCTCGCGCAAGTCCATGCATGCGCTGCTCGATCAGCTCTTTGGCCTGCGGGTGCAGTGCCAGCGGCACACCGAGCGCCCGCGCCGCACACTGGCGGGTGTGATCGTCTGGTGTGGCCCCGATACCACCGGTGGAAAAAACCACATCGCCCGACTCAAAAGCGCGTTGCAACGCGGCGGTAATGCGCTCGGGTGCATCACCCACATACTCTGCATAGTCAAGCTGCAGGCCACGCGCCTTGAGCAGCTCAATCACCTGCGGCAGGTGCTTGTCGGCGCGCTTGCCTGACAGGATTTCGTCGCCAATGATGATCAGGCCAAACTTGGGGGC
>DAOSLL010000298.1:0-5397 GCA_035368905.1 Rhodoferax sp. | reverse complement strand
CGATCCAGCCTATGCCCGGGTACACGGCGGTGGCCGTCTTGAGGGTCGGCCGGGATTCGGACGAAACCCGACATTATTCACCCCAAGCTGTTGTTTCAATTGAATAAAAGTGCTTGAAATGGTTCTATTTCAAGGCGAGCATTGCCCCGGTCGACCTCTGAACGCTATTGCCCTGCCTGCTCTGCGCGATGGCGCTTGACGATGTCCAGCACCGTGTTCTTACTGATGCCCAAGCGCAGGCCAATTTCGCGGTAAGACTGGCCCGCCGCCACCAGCTCAAGCGCGCGCTTTTGATGGCGATCGGCCTTGACGCGCTGGCCGGTCTGGCGCCCAAAGCGTACGCCGCGCGCTTGCGCTGAAGCAATGCCAGAGCGCACCCGTTCGCGCAGCAAATCCCGCTCGAACTCGGCCAGAACGGACATCAGCGATGCAATAAGTTTTCCCTGCGGCGTGCCGAGATCAAATTGCAGACCTGTTTGGGCAATCAGGGAAATGCCCCATGCCTGAAGTTCACCCAGCGTGTGAAACAAATCGATCGTCGAGCGGCCCCAGCGTGTCAGCTCGGTGACTAGGACCACGTCGACATCGCGCGCCTGGGCCAGTGCCATCACCTTCTTGCGCTGGGCGCGATCATCCTTGGTGCCCGAGGCCGTTTCCTTCCAGACACCAACAACGTCAAATCCCGCCTTCACGGCAAACGCCAACAAGTCAACCTCTTGTCGCTCACAAGTCTGGTCGGCCGTGGAAACACGGCAGTAAATGGCAGCTCGCTGTCCCAATTGAATCCTTCGCGCAAAACCACCCGCAAACCCGCATGCTGTCGTGGCAGAATGGCGGTCCAAATAAAGTATAGGTTAAATGGGATGATGCGGTTCGGTGATTTTTTTTGCAGGGCAGACCTCGTGAGCAGTATTCACGAAACCGCCTACCCTCGCTTCAAGTCCGAGATCACGCCGCGCGAACTCGCCGACGTTTACACGCCATCCCCAGAAGAACAGGCGTTTGCCCGTCGACAGGGGCGTACGCTGCAAGGCCGTCTGGCCGTCCTGGTGCTCGTCAAGACGGCGCAACGTCTGGGCTACTTTGTCAAGCTGGCCGAGGTGCCGCCCAGCATTGTTGTCCATATCGCCACTTGCCTGGCGACGAAACCGATGACGAAGGCTGAAATGCGCGATTTCGATCTGAACAGTGAGCGCCAGCACCAACGACTGCTCGAACAAGTGCGCCGTTTCCTCGGCATCCAGGCCGTCACTGGCGCCACCACCGAAGTCATCGAATCGACGGCCCGGGAAGCGGCCCAGACCAAACACGAACTGGCCGACATCATCAACGTGGTGATCGAGCAGTTAATCCGCCAGCGTTTCGAACTGCCAGGGTTCAGCACCTTGTTGCGCACAGCGCGGCGCATTCGCTCGCAAGTCAATGACGAGTTGTTCCGTCTTCTGTCTGGTGCGCTATCGCCTGCATTGAAACATGAAATCGACGACTTGTTCGCACTCAAGACGGGAGAGACCTCGGGCTGGCTCAAGCTCAAACGCGAATCCAAAAAACCGACAAACCCGCAAGTGCGCGCCTATCTGGAGCATCTGGCATGGCTGAAGGCCTGGGTGGCTCGCCTGCCCGATATCGACCACATTGCGGCGCCGAAACTTCATCAGTACGTGCTGGAAGCACGTGCGCTGGACGCGGCGGACATCAAGGCGACCAAACTGGCTAAGCGCTACGCGTTGGCTGTGGTACTGATCCATGCGCAGTTGCGCCAGGCACTGGATGATGTTGTAGACATTTTGCTGCGCAAATTGCGAAAACTGCATGCCACGGGCGCCGAGCAGTTGGAGCGCTATTTCACCGAGCACCGCCTGCGGGCAGAAAAGCTCATTGCCACGCTGCGCGACATGCTCAAAGCCTTCGAGGCAGGCACCACTGATACCGAGCGCGGCGAACACATCGCCCGGGCCATCGAGGGCGATTCGGCGCAGCTACTGGCGCAATGCGACGAGCACATGGCTTATGCCGCGGACAATTATTTTCCTTTCATGATGGCGTCCTACCAAGCGCAGCGCCCGCTTCTTCTCAACTGTCTGAGCCTGCTGGAATTGGCCTCGACCCACAGCGACCAGACGCTGGTGCAGGCGATTGCCTTTGTGCTCCAGCACCGCAACAGCCACAAAGAGCACTTGCCCGTCGACCAGGCGGCACTCAGCCTGAATTGGCTGCCGGACAAATGGCGGCGAATCGTCGTCCAAGAAAACCAGGGGGATGAAGGCAGTTGCGTTCACCGCAAGTATTTCGAATTGTGCGTATTGTCGGAAGTGACACGCGAGCTGCAGTCCGGCGATTTGTATGTCCGGCGCAGCGAGCAGTACGGCGACTACCGGGAACAACTCATCGACTGGGATACGTTCGAGTCCCAGGTGGCCGACTACGGCGCCATGCTGGCACTGCCAACAGAGGCGGGCGCTTTCGTCGCGCAGCTCAGGCAGCGTTTGGTGGACACGGCCAAGCGGGTGGACCAAGCCTTTCCCAACAATGAGCATGTCGCCTTTGTCGGGGAAGAGCTGGTCATCCGCAGGAACTCGAAAGAAGCAAGCTCTGCAGCTTTGCTGCGAGTGGACCAAGAGCTCTGTGCCCGTCTGGCACCGAAGAACATCCTGGATATTCTGGTCGAAGGCGAGCACTGGCTCAATTTGCACAAGCTGTTTGGCCCCTTGTCCGGCTTTGAGAGCAAGATCGACAATCCCAGGCTGCGCTTTGTCACCACGCTGTTTTGCTACGGGTGCAATTTGGGTCCCACGCAAACGGCCCGCTCGGTTAAGGATTTGAGCCGCAAGCAGGTCGCCTGGCTGAATTTGCACCATATGACCGAGGAACGGCTGGAAAAAGCTTTGGTGCAGGTCATCAACGCCTACAACAAGTTCCTGTTGCCAAAATACTGGGGAAGCGGCGAGACGGCCTCCGCCGATGGCACCCAGTGGAATCTGTACGAGCAGAATCTGCTGGCTGAAAGCCATATCCGCTACGGCGGCTATGGGGGCATCGGTTACTACCATGTCTCGGACAAGTACATCGCCCTCTTCAGCCACTTCATTCCGTGCGGCGTCTACGAGGCGGTTTATATTCTCGATGGGCTCATCAAGAACGAGTCCGACGTGCAGCCCGATACGGTGCATGGTGACACCCATGCGCAGAGCACACCGGCCTTCGGTCTGGCCTATCTGCTGGGAATCAAGCTGATGCCCAGGATTCGCCAGCTCAAAAAGCTGGTGTTCTTCCGGCCCGACAAGAAAACCCGGTATCGGCACATCGACGCGCTGTTCAGCGAAAGCATCGACTGGTCGCTGATTTCAACCCACCTGCCAGACATGTTGCGCGTCGCCTTGTCGATCAAGGCGGGAAAGATCACACCGTCGGCGCTGCTGCGCCGCCTGGGCACGGCCAGCCGCAAGAATAAACTCTACTTTGCCTTTCGCGAGCTCGGACGGGTGGTTCGAACCCAGTTCCTGTTGGACTACATCGGCGATGTGGAGCTGCGCCGCACGATTCACGCCGCAACCTGCAAGAGCGAGGAGTTCAATCAGTTCACGAAGTGGCTGTTCTTTGGCGGCGAAGGCGTCATTGCCGAGAACATGCGCCACGAGCAGCGCAAGGCCATCAAATACAACCAGTTGGTGGCCAACCTGGTCATTTTGCACAACGTGGAAGCCATGACCCGCGTGCTCAAGGAGATTCAGGCTGATGGATTTGTCGTTGACGCGGCTGTCCTGGGCGGCCTGGCTCCCTACCGGGTCGAGCACATCAATCGATTTGGAGATTACTCCCTGGACTTGGAGCGGCAGGTTCAGCCCATGCAATTCGAGACAATTCTTATTTGAAATCAGTCGCTTACATCAAGATTTGTCGGGTTCCGTCCGAATCCCGGCCGACCCTCACGTTCGGGCGACATCCTGCCTACCGGCAAACGGCAGTAGGGAAAGAATGACACAAACAGCCGGACAAGCAACATCCCCGTGCAACCGGCTAAAACCAGTTTGCAACAATTTAAGGTGGGACCCAAGTCCAACACCAGCAAGCCCCACCCTGAGCACAAGGTCTATGCCTACATTCTGCGCGATCTGGAGTTGTCAGCCGGAACCCCAGAAAATTCCGCTGAGAAACCTCACCAGTTGTGAACGGTTATCGAAAAGCGCGTAAATCTGGCGGCAGGGTTTTTTCGGGCACGAAATATGCGGCTTTGGCCACGTAGCCTAGTCAAGGACAGGCCGCGTGAGCGGCCTGGCGAAGCGAACCCTTGACGCGGCCTAGTGGCCAGTAGGTGGTCATTACCTCGAAATTGAGTTCGCAATGGGGATGAAGCTTCTCGACGAATGGTATTCTGGGCGTGCTTCGCGGAATGGAGGTCATGGTGCCGCAGCGACACCCGAGCGAGGTGGCACGTGAACACTCAGATTGGATGAACTGGCCAAAAATCATAAGGACTGCGGCACTGAGCCACATGCGTCCATGAGGTCTGGCAAGGTAATCATCAGCAGGTGAGAATCAATTGGGGAGGGTTCAAAACCAATTTTCTCGTAGAAGGTTTTTGCATCGTCCGACAGGGCGTGAACTGTCATTCCCCGGATACCAATGGCATCAGCCGCCTGGATGACGCGCAAGCCAGCGTCCCGAACCAGCGACTGACCGAACCCTTTACCATGCAAGGTCTTGTCAACTGCTAAACGGCCCAAAACGACGACGGGAATGGGCTCTGGCATATTGCGGCGAAACCGACCGGTGGCATCGGTCGTGGTGAGCGCGCCAGATGCCAGCGCATAGTAGGCCACTACACGGGTCTCATCACAAACCACATACGTTCGTGATGCACCTTGCATCTGATTTTTCAAGCTTCGCCGAATGAGCCATTGATCCAAGCTGTGGATGCCACATGAAAATCCTTCTGTCACATGATGCTCTGTCAACGGCGTCGGAGCCGTCAACTTCATTCACGTTCCCAGGGAGCGGGAGTAAGCATGGTTTTGCGTAAACGGTCGTTGGCATTGGGGGGCATGTCCAACCTAGTCTGAAACTGCTCAAATGCTTGCAGACTGACCGACATGATCACTTGGTCGAGCAACGCGTCTTCTGCGGCAAGACGGGCAGAGTCCAGGATAAAGTCAGTGCGATTCTTGCCACGTGACTTCGCAGCACGATCAATCAGATCGCGGACTTCGGGTTTTATGCGTATATTGAGAGTTTCGCGTTTTGCTTCGGTAACAGTGCGCATGAGGATTTCTCCTTGGTATGTGTCGATTTTACCAGATTGTAATGACATTGTCATTAGTTAATTGCCGTATGCATTTTTAAACTTCTGGACAGTGCCAAGTTCTCCCCGTTATTCAGGCGGTTTCTTGGCCAGGCGCA
>DAOSLL010000297.1:0-5403 GCA_035368905.1 Rhodoferax sp. | reverse complement strand
GCCGAGGCGTTGTGAACCTTGCCAATGTCAGTCACCCGGGACGGCCCGAGAATGCCCAGGGGCTGGTAGCGCGATGCCGGGTCAGGCAATTTTTGGCCATCAACTTCAAGCCAGTACAAGGTGCCATGCTTGAGCCGCTCGCAATTGCCCTGCCAAAACCCGAGCGGATCGCGTGCCAGCGCCAGCACCTTGCCCGAATCATGAAGGACCACCCGGACACTGTTTTTTTCCGGGGCGAAAACACGAAAGGCCGATTGGCCTTGCGCGTCAACAAAATGGCCGACCGGTTGCACGGACTTCTCTGCCGATGCAGATGCCAGGAGGCTGGCCGTACTCATTGGCGAATCACGTCAGCCCCGGCCGGGGGCTTGAAATGAAAGGCCGCGGCATCGGGCACCAGATTGGACTGAAAGCCGCTGAAGGTCAGCACCGATTTCTGGCCAAAGCTGTCCAAAATTTCAAGCTTTTCCAGCGCTGCACCGCGAAAGCCGACCCGCACGCTTTGCAACTGGTTGTCTTTGGCTTTGGGGCTTGCGACGGCCCATTCGAGTCCATCCTGGGCTGGGGCATCGGTCAGCGCAAAGTCGGCCTGCAGGGCTTGCAAATCGGCGGCCGAAGCAATCAATGCGGCCGGTGTTGAACCCAGCGCGCTGGCCTGCTTGCGCGCGGTGACCTGGTTCAGGTCCACGTCGTACAGCCACAAGGTCTGGCCGTCTGCCACGATGCTTTGCTCAAACGGCTTTTTGTAGATGAACTTGAAGCGGTTCGGTCGGGCAAACTCAAAGCTGCCACTGGACGCTTTGCTGCGCGGGGCCTGGCCATCGCGCGCCGGGGCTGTCACCACCTGGGTGAAGGTGGCGCGCCCGGTGTTCACCGTCCTGATAAATTTTTCAAGGCTTTCCAGGCCTGTAGCCCATACAGGCATTGCGCTGATAGCTATCAATAATGTAGTAATTTGTTTCATCGAGTTGATTCTGCTGTGGTCAGGTTGGAGGCCGGCGACCAGCCTGGCTGCACCTGGCATGGCTGCTGCTGCGTGCGGCAAGGTTGGTCGGGGCACTGCGATCATTCCTCACGCTTGGGCACCAAAATTTCACGCTGGCCACTGTTGCTCATGGCGCTCACCAGGCCGGCGTTTTCCATGTCTTCGACCAGCCGGGCAGCGCGGTTATAGCCAATTTTCAGATGCCGCTGCACCAGGGAAATGCTGGCCTTGCGGTTTTTCAGCACCACTTCCACCGCCTGGTCGTACATCGGGTCTTTTTCGCCAGCGCCGCTATCACCGCCGCCGCCAGACGCGCCCTCCTCGCCTTCTAGCGTGCCACCTTCCAGAATGCCTTCGATGTAATTGGGCTCGCCCTGGCTTTTGAGGTAGGTCACGACACGGTGCACTTCTTCGTCGCTGACAAAGGCACCATGCACCCGGATTGGCAGCCCGGTGCCGCTGGGCATGTACAGCATGTCGCCCATGCCCAACAAGGCTTCAGCACCCATCTGGTCCAGAATGGTGCGGCTGTCGATCTTGCTGCTGACCTGAAACGCGATGCGCGTCGGGATGTTGGCCTTGATCAGGCCGGTAATCACATCGACGCTGGGGCGCTGGGTGGCCAGAATCAGGTGAATGCCGGCAGCACGGGCTTTTTGCGCCAGCCGGGCAATCAGTTCCTCGATTTTTTTGCCCACCACCATCATCAAGTCGGCCAGTTCGTCAATCACCACCACAATGTGCGGCAGGCGTGTCAAGGGTTCGGGGTCATCCGGGGTCAGGCTGAACGGGTTGCCAATCAGCTCGCCGCGCGCTTTGGCCTCATCCATGCGGGTGTTGAAGCCCGCCAGGTTGCGCACGCCCATCTTGCTCATCAGCTTGTAGCGGCGCTCCATCTCGGCGACACACCAGGTCAGGCCATTGGCAGCCTGACGCATGTCAGTGACCACCGGGCACAGCAAATGCGGAATGCCCTCATAGACCGACATTTCCAGCATTTTGGGGTCGATCATCAACAACCGCACATCGTTCGCTTCGGCCTTGTACAGCAGGCTCAAAATCATCGCGTTGATACCGACCGACTTGCCCGAGCCGGTGGTGCCAGCCACCAGCACATGCGGCATTTTGGCCAGATCGGCCAGCACCGGGTTGCCAATGATGTCCTTGCCCAGGCCCATCGACAGCAGCGATTTGGCATCGTGATACGCCTGCGAACCCAAAATTTCGGACAGCTTGATGGTTTGCCGCTTGGCATTGGGCAGCTCCAGCGCCATGGTGGTCTTGCCCGGAATGGTCTCGACCACGCGGATCGAGACCAGGCTCAGGGAACGTGCCAGATCTTTGGCCAGGCCGACCACCTGCGAGCCCTTGATGCCGGTGGCGGGCTCAATTTCATAGCGGGTAATGACCGGCCCGGGCTGTGCCAGCACCACGCTGACATCGACACCAAAGTCCTTGAGTTTTTTCTCGATCATGCGGCTGGTCATCTCCAGCGTCTCGGGCGACACCGTCTCCTGGCGCGACAAGGCAGCATCGAGCAGGTCCACCTGCGGCAACTTGCTGTCGAGCAAGTCCCTGAACAAGGTCTGTTGCCGTTCTTTGGCGACCCGCGGGCTTTTCGGCACCTCGACCGCAATCGGGTCTATCAGCAGCACCGGTTTGGCCGCATGTTCGGCGGCTTCCTGGCGCTCTTCAACCAGCACATCGGCCCGCGCCTGCGCCGCCTGCTGGCCCAGCGCCACGTCTTGTTTGATCTCGATCTTTTCGCGCCGGGTTTCGATCCGGGCAAACAACCAGGCACCAAGCCGCTCTGCCAACCGGTTCCACGAGAAGCCAAACACCCACCCAGCGCCCAGCATGGCAAGCACAATCGCCAGCAGGCCCGAACCGGTAAAACCGAGTCGCTGCAGACCTTGCGACCCCATCCAGTAACCCAAAATGCCACCGCCATGCCCCGGCAGGTGTGCCTCCAGGCGGTAAAACCGAGTCCATTCCAAGGTGCCGCTGGCACTGATCAGCATCACCAGCCCGAGCCAGAAAGCCAGTCGGCTTGCGGCAAACCGTGCCAGCACCGAGCTGGGCTGCACGCTGAGCAAAGCCGGATCATCTTGACCACGCAAGCGCTGGGCCAGCACTGTCAGCCAGACATGCGCTCCGACCAGCGGGAACCACCAAACCGAAAAGCCGAACAAGAAATAGCTGCCGTCGGCCAGCCAGGCGCCGACCCGGCCGACCCGGTTTGACACCAGACTACCAGTGCCCGAGGTTGACCAGGCCGCGTCCTGCGGGCTGTAACTCAACAGGGCCACCAGCCAGAACAGCAAAAACACAAACCCGACCAGCAGCGCCAGTTCGATGGCAAAGCGGCCCAGACCCGAGCGCGGTGCCGACGGGGCCGCGGAGCGTGAGCCTTGCAAGGTATTCAAAGAGTAAGTCATTGGGAAAAAAATGGAGGCAACACGACAAAAGGTTGACACGCAGCAGCATTGCATAATCCGGCCAACCGACGGCATAGAGATGGTCAAGGGCAGGCAGACCCGGTTCAGGCTTTTGATTGCCCGGTTGATATGCTGCAAATCACCCCTAACTGTACACGCCAGATGCAACCGATTCATAAAGGAAAGAAATGACAGGCAATCGACATACCCAGGTGCTGATTCTTGGCTCCGGCCCGGCCGGCTACAGCGCCGCCATCTACGCCGCCCGCGCCAACCTCAGTCCGCTGCTGATCACCGGCATGGCACAGGGCGGCCAACTGATGACCACCACCGACGTCGATAACTGGCCCGCGGATGTCGATGGGGTGCAGGGACCTGACCTGATGCAGCGCTTTTTGGCGCATGCCGAGCGTTTCAAGACCGAGATTGTCTTTGACCACATCAACGCCGTTGACTTCAGCAAGCGCCCGTTCGCCCTGACCGGTGACAGCGGCAGCTACACCTGCGACGCACTGATCCTGGCCACTGGTGCTTCAGCCAAGTACCTGGGGCTGCCGTCTGAAGAAGCGTTCATGGGCCGGGGCGTGTCAGGCTGCGCCACCTGTGACGGATTTTTCTACCGCAATGAAATCTGTTGCGTGGTGGGTGGCGGCAATACGGCGGTGGAAGAAGCCCTGTACTTATCCAACATTGCTGCAAAGGTGTACCTGATTCACCGCCGCGACAAATTTCGCGCTGAGCCGATCTTGATCGACAAGCTGATGGAAAAAGCCGCCAGTGGCAAGATTGTGCTCAAAACCTTCAGCACGCTCGACGAGGTGCTCGGTGATGCCAGCGGTGTTACCGGTGTGCGCATCAAAAGCGTCAAATCCGGGGCCACCGAAGACCTGGCGCTCAAAGGCTGCTTCATTGCCATCGGCCACAGCCCCAACACCGATATTTTCCAGGGCCAGCTCAGCATGGAAGGCGGCTACATCATCACCCAGGGCGGCAACCAGGGCTTTGCCACCCAGACCAGCGTGCCGGGGATTTTTGCCGCCGGTGACGTGCAGGACCACATTTACCGCCAGGCCATCACCAGTGCTGGCACCGGCTGCATGGCGGCACTCGACGCACAACGGTTTCTGGACCGCTAAGGCCGCTGACGCAACGGCGATGCGCGGCACAACCCGCCTGATTCGCCCGCTATAATGCCGGGCTTTGCTGAAATTCTCCCGTGACGGGAACAATCTGGCAATCGGGTTACCGCCACCCTACTCTTGGCGAGGTGAGGCTCCCAGCGCCAGTTGGGGCCGTTAAAAATATCGGAGTGTCCACATGGCACGCGTATGCGAAGTTACGGGCAAAGGCCCCATGGTCGGGAACAAGGTTTCCCACGCCAACAACCGAACCAAGCGCAGGTTTCTGCCGAACCTGCAATACCGCCGTTTCTGGGTTGAGTCTGAAAACCGCTGGGTTCGCCTGCGGATTTCCAATGCCGGTCTGCGTTTGATCGACAAAAACGGTATTGACTCGGTGCTCGCAGACCTGCGCGCCCGTGGTCAGGCTTAAACCCATTTAGAAAGAGCATCATGGCAACCAAAGGCGGACGCGAAAAAATCAAGCTGGAATCGACAGCCGGCACCGGTCACTTCTACACCACCAGCAAGAACAAGAAGACCACTCCAGAAAAACTGCTGATGAAGAAGTTTGATCCCAAGGCGCGCAAGCATGTGGATTACAAGGAAATGAAGCTGAAGTAAATTAGCTTTTGCAACAATCAGCCCGCTTGACGCGGGCTTTTTTTTGCCCCACCTCAACTCGGCCAGTGCCACCAGCCAGGCGCTGGAACTGAACCCAAAAAGACGATGCACCCGGTCATCTGCGGCCGATGCGAAATCGCCGCAACTTGTCGGGCTTCACTTTCATTTCGCTTTCGTCTTTAACCGGTCTTTAACAACCCCCAAAAAATTCCTTTAAAAATCATCAACTTAGAGCGTA
>DAOSLL010000296.1:0-5406 GCA_035368905.1 Rhodoferax sp. | reverse complement strand
AGCGTACGCAGCCGTTGCAAAAACTCGACCGGTGCCACGTTAAAACCGCCCTCGCCTTGTACCGGCTCGACGATGATGGCTGCCACACGGCTAGCCTCCACGTCGTTCTTGAAGACCGATTCGACCGAGGCAATCGAGTCATCAACGCTGACACCATGCAGCGCATTGGGAAACTGGGCGTGGAAAATTTCACCGGGAAACGGCCCAAAACCGGTTTTGTACGGTGCCACCTTGCCGGTCAGGCCCAGCGTCAGCAGCGTGCGGCCGTGGTAGCCGCTGGTGAACGCGATCACCGCACTGCGTTTGGTATGAGAGCGGGCAATTTTGATGGCGTTTTCAACGGCTTCGGCACCGGTGGTCAAAAACAGGGTTTTCTTGGCAAAGTCGCCCGGTGCCAGGGCATTGAAGCGCTCGGCCAGTTCCACATAAGACTCATACGCCAGCACCTGAAAACAGGTGTGGGTGAAGTTGTCAATCTGCGCCTTGACGGCTTCGACGATTTCGGGGCGGCAGTGGCCGGTGTTGAGCACCGCAATACCACCGGCAAAATCGATGTAACGCTTGCCTTCCACGTCCCAGATTTCGGCATTTTCACCGCGTGCGATGAACACCTCATGGCTTTGACCGACACCACGGGGAATGGCGGCGCGGCGGCGGGCCATCAGGGCTTCATTGGTTTTTTGGGTTTTGGTCAGCATATGCGCTTCTCTCCTTGAAAAATGGCGGCGGGTTGGCAAAGATGCGTGACTATAGTGATGATGAGGCGATTCAACCCAATACAGATCGCAATTATTTGAGGATGTACTGTGTCGTCTTTGCTGCCAATACAGACAAACCCTTGATTTGAAAAAGGATTCGCATTGGCCACTCCTACCTTCAATCAATTTGAATGATTACGCCTTTCACCGCTTTGGGTGCCGACTCAGACCTGAAAGTTGCACCGGCGATATGTCAGGTGGCAAGGCCTGAGTCGCAAACGTCCCTGACCTCGCTCACTTGCAGAGGGAAATCGCAACGCGCCCGCTTGCGGACTTTCGGCTCAATTGCCTTTTTGCCGTCGATTGCGCCAGCCTTGCGCTACCACCTGGTCAAAAAAATCTTGATCAAGCCACAGCCACAGTGCGAGGGGAGCCAGCGCGGGCAACAGCAGCGAGCCCGCCTGGTATCCGATGGCAATGGCCTCCAACTGCCACTGGTCAACTGCCAGTGCACCGGGCCTGCCACCCGCCACCATGATTTGTCGCAGAATTTCCAGCACCAGACTGAAGGTTTGAGGTATCAGCAACAGCAGATAACCAATAAGCGCCTTCTTCCACCAACGCTTGCTGCGCGCGGCCAGCAACAGCGCCAGAAACAACGGCAGTCCGTAGGCGTAGCGCGCCGGGTCAGCTTCTGCCACCAGTTCAGCTACGCCCAAGCTGGAGTTGCTGCCTGGCACCTGGACCTGGATGCGGGTTTCAACCTCGATGCGCCCTGGCTCCTTGTTGACCGCACGTACCCAATAGCCCGCCCCGACGTTGAGCACCATCTGCGTCAGGCCGGCTACAGGGTAAGAAGTCCATTTGGACACCTGCATCCACATTGGCGTGAGCAACAGGAACAACACGATGGCGTTGGCAAAAAACCGCCAAAGTGACTTGGGCGGTGTCCAAAGAAATTGAAGGCTCATGCGTCGCTCACCAGATCCTCAAGCAGCAGCAGGTGTTGCTGCGCCGGTGCCAGCGTCCGCCATCGGATCGGGGTTGGCCCGCACCCACAGCAGCCAGACCACCAGCACATCGAGCATGATCAGCCCCTGCCAAAGGTATTCGTGTGCAATCGTGAAAGCGGTGAGGTTCCACTGTCCCAGATAAAACAGGCTGATGACCCGCACCACGTTCAGCGCTTGCACGGCAACAAAGCCAAGGCCCAGGCCCCAGGCCCGGTGCTTCCAGGTCGAGGGGAAAGCCACGATGGCAGCAAACAGGATGATGCAGGCCTCAACCCCATTGCAGCCGGGCTCGATCGACACGCCGAAGCCGGTGGCAGGATTCCAGAGCACTTTGCCCATGGCAGCCGCGTTGGCATCAAACCCGGTGACGATGGCGACACAGGCTTGTGCCAGCAGCGTGGTCCAGGGCAACACCAGGTGCTGCTGTACCAGTTGTGTCAGCTCAATGCCAAATAAAACCAGTTGCAAAACGATGAAGATGAAGATGAAGCGGCGCATGGGCGCAATGATGCCAGCAAAAAGACTGCAAATCGATCCGTTTGGAAAAGGTCCAGCCAGAAGGGGGCCCTGCAGTTGAGCCAGCAGGGTGCGCCCACAACCGCCCCGGCTTGCACACCGTTGCCAGTGATTGGCATCGCATGGATGCGGATTCGAGCGAAAAAGCGGGCCATCAACCCTTGAAAAATTTGCCAGCAGCTCGCATGTTCGATGGCAGGAACTCATGGTCATGGGGACCTTGGGTTTCCCCTCGCAAGCAAAGGAAAGGAGTGCCCAAATGAATGCATTGATCAACCGCAGCAGCTTTTTTGACGATTTGCTGCGCGACTTCTCACCGGCTTTTTATGTCAGGCCCCTGCACGGTGATCCGCTGCCAACACCGGCGCAGATCAAGGTTGATGTGAAGGAAAACGGTGACAGCTACACGGTCCAGGCCGAAATTCCTGGTGTACCAAAGGACGACATTGACATTTCACTCGATGGCAATGTGGTGTCGTTGCGTGCAGAAGTCAAACAGCAAGACAGCACCAGTCAGGATGACAAGGTGCTGCGCACCGAGCGTTATTACGGTTCCGTGTCACGCAGCTTCCAGTTGCCGGTCGATATTGACCAGGCGCAAGCCCGGGCCAAGTATGACAACGGTGTGCTGACGTTGACCTTGCCGAAAAAGACCTTGCCAAGTGGTAGCCAGCGCCTGACGATTGAGTAAATGCAGGCACCGCTGGCCGGGTCAAACCACCAGCGGTGGCTCTCGCATCGCCTCGGCCTGCTCTTGCAGCATCAGCACTTGGCCTTGCCAGTAGTCGCTGCTGCCAAACCAGGGAAAGTTGATCGGAAAGCTGGGGTCGTCCCAGCGCCGTGCCAGCCAGGCGCTGTAGTGCAGCAGGCGCAAGGTGCGCAGCGGCTCGATCAGGGCCAGTTCACGGCGGTCAAAATTGCGAAACTGCTCGTAGCCGTCAACCAGCGTGCCCAGTTGTTGCGTCTGTTGTCTGCGGTCGCCGCTGAGCAGCATCCACAGGTCCTGCACCGCCGGGCCGCTGCGTGCGTCGTCCAGATCAACAAAATGCGGCCCCGGACCGGCCACAGCGGGAGATTCAAGCGGAGTCCACAAAATATTGCCGGGGTGGCAATCGCCATGCAGGCGAATGCGTTGGATGGAAGTCCCAGGAAAGGCGTTGCCATCTGCCTCGCAGTTTTGGGTTTTTTGGCCTGTAGCCCTTGTGCAATAAGCGCTGGAAGCTATTAAATCAATAGCTTTTTGGGAAGCCTTTTCCCAAGCCGACTGCACGTCAAGCGGCACCTTGTCATGGGCTAGCAACCATTCGCGCGAATCAATGCCAAAGCTCTGCAGGTCCAGCGCCGGCCGCACAGCAAACGGTTTGACCGCACCCACGGTGTGGATGCGTGCCAAAAACCGCCCGACCCATTCCAGCACATCGGGGTCGTCGAGTTCCGGCGCGCGTCCGCCTCGGCTTGGGCTGACGCTGAATGAAAAACCACCAAAGTGATGCAGGGTGCTGCCGACCAAGCCTAACGGCCCGACCACAGGAATTTCAGCGGCCATCAATTCCTGTGAAAACGCGTGCTCCTCCAGAATTTGATCATCGCTCCAGCGCCCGGGGCGGTAAAACTTGGCGACTACCGCACTGCCATCTTCCAGATGCAACTGGTAAACCCGGTTTTCATAGGAGTTCAAAGCCATTTGGCGGCCATCGCCATACCAGCCCGCGCTGGCCAAGGCATCCAGCACCACATCGGGCGTCAGCGACTGGTAGGGATGGCTGGCAACGCCGGTGCCTTTAGCCATTGCTGTTGGCACGTACTTCTTCGATACTCAAATGGCCTTCAAGCACTTTAAGAATGCCGTCCTGGCGTAGCGTGTGAAATTCCCCGGTCTTGAACGCCTCTGCCTGGACCAGCTCGGAGCGTGCCGAAGTCTGGATCAGGCGGCGCAGGCCCGGTGTCACCCGCATCAATTCATGCAAACCGATGCGCCCGAGCAAGCCCTTGCCCAGGCAACGGCTGCAGCCGGTTGTGGTAAACACCTTGAGTTGACCTTGCTGCCCATACTGCTCTTTCCACTGCGCCAAGACATCGTCACGACCAGGGCGAAGCTCGTCGGGGAATGCCGCCAAATAGTCGTCCAGCAATTCATCCACCCAGGCTTGCGGGGCATCGGCACTGCTGCGGCACTCGGTACACAAGCGCCGCGCCAGCCGCTGCGCCAGCACGGCCAGCAGAGAGTCAGCAAAGTTGAACGGGTTCATGCCCATGTCAATCAAGCGCGTTACCGTTTCAGCGGCGCTGTTGGTGTGCAGGGTTGACAGCACCAGATGCCCTGTCAACGAAGCCTCGATGGCGATGTGGGCGGTCTCCACGTCGCGAATTTCGCCAACCATGATGACATCCGGGTCGGCCCGCAGAAACGAACGCAGGGCCTTGGCAAAGGTCCAATCTATGAGGGGGTTAACCTGCACCTGACGCAAATCAGGCTGGGTGATTTCGATCGGGTCTTCGGCGGTCCAGATCTTGCGCTCTGGCGTGTTCAGATAACTCAACACCGAGTGCAGCGACGTGGTTTTGCCAGACCCAGTGGGCCCGACGCACAGCACCATGCCGTAGGGTCGACCAACGGCATCGCGCAACTGCTTCAGATTGACCGCTGTCAGGCCCAGTTTACCCATGTCCACCGGCTTGGCCGACGACAGCAGGCGCATCACCACGTCTTCCAGGCCGTTGGCAGTCGGCACGGTGGCAACGCGCAGTTCGAGCGCGTGTTTGGCAGAAAACTTGCGAAAATCGATCTTGCCGTCCTGCGGCTTGCGGCGCTCTGAAATGTCCAGATTGGCCATGATCTTCAGCCTTGCCACCATGGCTGCGCGGTAAGTGGTCGGCAGTTCGAGGTAAGGCGACAGTATGCCGTCCTTGCGAAAGCGAATGCGGACCTTGGCCTTGTGCGGCGGCAACTCGACGTGGATATCGGACACCCCTCGGTCATACGCTTCGATGATCATGGTGTTGATCAGGCGCACCAGGGTGTTGTCGGACTGGGCAATTTCTGGCTCGTCGTCAACTTCTTCGGCGACCAGACCAGCCTGTTGGTCGTGCATTTCCATCGTTTCGAGCAACTGAGAGCCGCTGGCTGGTGCCGCCATGGTTTCCGGAAATTCGACCAGGCCCGAGTTTGCCGACCAGGC
>DAOSLL010000295.1:0-5409 GCA_035368905.1 Rhodoferax sp. | reverse complement strand
GATTTTTTTTGATTGGGGTGGGCAGAGGGTCATCTGGTGAGCCTGTGGCTGGATAAGCTAGCTTGAAATTCATTCCACCACCAAATATGGCCTCACCTGAACCACAACGCTCTAATAAGCCCATTGCCCACCAAAGGGAAGAAGACGGTATTACTCAAAGTCTCGAAGCACATCTTTTGGGGGTTTCCCATTTGGCAGGCGCTTTCGCCGCAAAGCTTGGGTTAAATGAACAAGGTGACCGTGAAGTAGTTGCGTGATACCTCAAAGTAAATCGTCGACAACCAAAGTGAAATAGCCAATGACCTCCTACTTTGCTCACAGTGAAAACGACCACGGCAAACTTCATTTGCTGAAACAGCATCTTGGGTGTGTTTCAGATTTGGGCGGCAACTTTGCCGCAGGGACGACTTGGCAAAGTGAGGCAGTGCTGGCTGGCTTGTTACATGACTTGGGCAAATATGGCGATTTGTTTCAAGCCAGATTGCGGGGTCAAGAAGCTGGGCTAGATCATTGGAGTGCTGGCGCGGTAGCGGCCTTGAAGCCCTATGGCGCTTTGGCTGCTGCACTGGCCATTGAAGGGCATCACATTGGCTTGCAGGCGGCGGCTTCCGACGCGCTGAGTCAGCGATTGGGTATGGTCCTAAAAGGTGCGTCGCCGGTGGGGCCGAACATTCGTTTGACCGATGCCAATCTGAACCGTTTGCTTGAACGTGCACAAGTTGATGGTCTGGTGTTTGAACAGCCATTGAAGCCAATGATTCCCCTGGGGCAACCCGATGCCTGGCAGCAGGCCATCGCCCGAATGCTGGATGTGCGGATGCTGTTCTCGAGTTTGGTGGATGCGGATTATCTCGACACTGAGGCACATTTCAATGGGACATCAGAGGGGAAGAACTATCGGCAAACGGGTTTACCGTTGGATGCAGCGCGTGCAGTGCTGGCACTTGATATGTTTATGAATCTCTCGGTTCGCCGAGGAACGTCACAGGACAGATCAAGTGACGCGGTTGCGCAGACCCGTGCCGAGCTTTGGAATGCTGTGACCCAAGCGGCGATAAAGCCTACAGGCATTTTCTCATTGACCGCCCCGACTGGGTCCGGCAAGACATTGGCCATGCTGCAATTTGCCTTGGCGCATGCCAAACAGAACGGACTAAAACGTGTGGTGCTGGCTGTGCCTTACCTGAGCATCATCGAGCAGACGGCGCGCATTTATCATGCGGTGTTTGCTGATGATCCAGAAATCTTCATCCTTGAACACCACAGCCTTGCGGGTGTTGGCGTAGAACAGTCCGACCCGCACAAATGCAACGACGCTGAGCGTCAACGTCGGTTGTATGCCGAAAATTGGGATGCGCCGATCATTCTGACCACCAATGTTCAGTTGCTTGAGTCGTTGTTCTCGAATCGATCTTCCGCTTGTCGCAAACTGCATCGATTACGTGACTCGGTGATACTTTTCGATGAAGCGCAGAGCTTGCCTCAGCATCTGGCTGTGCCTACATTGGCTGCGCTATCGCACCTGGCTCTTGACTACAACAACAGCGTTGTGTTTGCTACCGCCACCCAACCCGCTTTTGACACGTTGGATATCGCAGTTCGAAAGCATGCTGCGTCTGGCTGGCAACCCACCGAGATTGTGCCGGGTCATGCCGCCATGTTTGTGCGCCTCAAACGGGTTGAAGTGCAGTGGCCCGCAGCCGATGAGTCTTTGAGCTGGCAGGCGTTGGCTGATAGCTTGTGCGCAGACGACGCGGCACAAGTGCTGTGCGTGCTCAACCTCAAGCGCCATGCCCATGCACGGCTCAAAGCGATGGCTGGCACTTCAGGGCTGCGCCACCTCTCGACCAACCTTTGCACTGCACATCGTCGCAAGGTTCTGGAGCAAGTGCGCAAGTGCCTAGACCCTGCCAATCCGCAACCATGCCGACTGGTTTCCACCCAATGTGTGGAAGCGGGTGTTGATTTGGACTTTCCCTTGGTCTATAGAGCCATGGCCCCGCTTGAGGCTGTTGCCCAGGCAGCAGGTCGTTGCAATCGTGAGGGAAGGCTTAACGGCTGGGGCAGGTTTGGACAGGTACGGGTTTTTGAGCCTGCTCTCGACACCAGCGAACGCAAACGAATGTTCCCAACATTCGCCTACTTTCAGGCAACGGAAGTTACCGCGTCATTGCTACGCGAGAACGGTGGCAATCTGAGCATCAATGATCCAGCCGTGTTTCGCGGCTATTACCAAAGACTCTACGGTGTAAGCCGCCCGGTTGATCAGAACGTTGACTTGACCAATGCCATTGCAGCCCTTGATTTTCCTGAAATTGCGCGTTGCTACCAACTGATCAACCAGGATGCCATTCAGATCGTTGTGCCTTGGAAACCATGTATTGCCGAATTCAAGCGGCTGCGCGACCTCGCCTCCAGCGGTATAGATGGTCAATGGATGAAAGCAGCACAGGCCCTCACGGTCTGTATCTATCGACCCAAACCAGATCACCCCGCCTGGGGCTGCTTGATTGCGGCGCAATTTCGCCGTGGTGGTAGTTCGGATGAGTGGTTCATTCTGGAAGATCCGGATGAACGGTTCTACGATGACATCGTTGGCCTACAGTTGCCGCAAAACCAAATGGTCATGATCGCCTGATTTCCACATTTTCAAGGAGGAGTTTCCCAGCATGCCAAACACTAGCCAACCCAATCCACCCAACACCCACACGCTAGAAGTCTGGGGTGACTTGGCCTGCTTCACCAGACCCGAGATGAAGGTGGAGCGCTTTTCTTACCCCGTGATCACCCCCTCTGCGGCACGCGGTGTCTTTGATGCCATTTATTGGGATGGCAAGCGTGAGCAGGAAAAGGTAGGGAAGAAGACGCGCGACATCATTCGCCCCTATTTTTTCTGGCAAATCACGCGCATTGAAGTGCTGACCATGCCCAGCTTAATCGCCCTGCGGCGCAATGAAGTCAAGGGTGTTGTGCCGGGCGCGGTGACACTCAATAAATGGATGACCGGCAAAGAAGCGCCCGAGCCATTGTGGGCAGATGGTGACGATGAAACTACCGGGCGCACCCAGCGCCAGACTATGGCCCTCAAAAACGTGCGTTACCGAATTACCGCCCGCATTGAACCGCGTGCCAGTCACCGAAACCAGTTGGCTAAGCTCAACGCTTGTTTTGAACGTCGCGCCAAGGGCGGCAAGTGTTTTCAGCAGCCCTATCTGGGATGCCGCGAATTCCCGGCATTTTTTGAATACATCGAACCCGGCGCACCAAGTGCAGCAAGAGCACCGATGGATCAACAACTGGGCTGGATGCTGTATGACGTGTTTGACCTGTCCAACGAGGCTCCTGGGCTGGACGGCAAACCATTTATTTCGGTTTTTGATGCGTGCGTGAAAAGTGGCGTGTTGGATGTACCAGCGTATGGCAGCGACGCGGTGCGCAAGCCAGGAAGGGTTTAGCCATGCTGCACGCTTTACGGGAGTACGGTGCAAAGCTGGGTGGTGAACCAGGTTTTAAGTCCAGAGAAGTACGCTGGTGCATTCAGCTCTCTGAGGTGGGGCAATTGCTGAACATCGTGCCACTTGGCGACGGCAAGGCTGGAGTCATGTTGGAAGCTTGCCCTGATATGCACGCCATGAATTCAGGTGGCAAAGCGCACTTTCTAGTCGAATCCGCGCAGACCATTGCACGGCACTTCAAGGACGGCGAACAACCTGCCAAGGTCGATTCTGCAAATGCCAGGCATCAGTACTACTCAAAAATGCTAGCGCAAGCGGCAGGTGATCTGGCAGTCTTGTCGCCCCCTTCAAAACTGTTGTGTGACCCAGTTGCTTTGGATCAGATTCGCGCCATGATGGTTGCAAAGCGCATCAAACCGGCAGACTGGGTAACTTGGCAGGTGGGTGCATTTGACCCGCGTGAAGATACGGGCGTGCAGCAATGGTGGCGTGATTGGCGACTCCAAGACCTTGGTGGTGGTGTCGAAACTGGTGACAGTCTTCCGGCGGGAAACATGCTGTGTTTGTTGACTGGTGACCCTGTTGAACCGCTTCTGACACAGCCAAAAATTACAGGCCTGTCAGGTGTTGGTGGTTTGTCCATGGGTGATGTCATGGTCGGCTTTGACAAGGCTGCGTTCCAATCCTACGGTCTGGAAAAATCAACCAACGCAGCCATGGGGGAAGCACCTGCACAGCAATACGTGGATGCGCTGAACCATCTCATTCGGCAGCAGAAAGACGCCACCAGCAAGAACCCGTCCCGGCGCACCAATGCCATGATGGTGTATTGGTTCAAGGAACACATCCCCCCGGAGGATGACCCCTTTTCCATGCTCTATGGCATGGAAACTGGCGCTCAGCAGACTGCATCTGCCCTGTCTCAAGCGCGTAAGTTACTTGATGCTATTCGCAGCGGGAGCCGTTCCGCGTTGGGCAATAACCACTACTACGCCATGACTCTCTCTGGCGCCTCCGGGCGGGTGATGGTACGGGACTGGATGGATGGGCAATTTGTTCAACTTGTTTCGAATATTGAGGCATGGTTTTCGGATCTGGCCATCGTGCACCGTGAGGGGGGGAACCGTTTAGCTCCTGATTCAAAATTTCTGGCTGTAGGCGGATCGTTAGTTCGTGATCTTAAAGATCTGCCAGCGTCCACTACTTCGGTGTTATGGCATGCGGCGGTTGCACAACTGCCTATTCCCCAACCTTTGATGGCGCAGGCGCTAGACCGCTTTCGCTCTGCCATTGTCAAAGATGAAACTTTTAGTCATGCCCGCATGGGCCTGATCAAAGCTTATTTTGTTCGTCAACCCCAAGGAAAGGCGCTTATGCAACCCTATCTCAACCCGGTTCATCCTGACCCGGCTTATCACTGCGGGCGCCTCCTGGCGATTCTTGCCAAGCTGCAGCACGCTGCGCTCGGCGATGTGGGGGCCGGTGTTGTGCAGCGCTTTTATGCCATCGCCAGCACGGCACCGGGGCTTACTTTTGGCCGTTTGGTCGGCAATTCGCGCAACCATTTGGGCAAACTTGAAGGTGGCTTGTCCTATTGGTTTGAGCAGCAAATTGCCGAGGTAATGGGGCAGTTGGGTGACCAATTTCCCCGCACTCTGAACCTGGAGGGGTAAGGCCTTTTTGCGTTGGGTTATTACCAGCAACTTGCGGCCTTGCGCAAATAGAAAAGCAGTAATCACAATACCGGAAAGAGAATCCACATGAATACACCTATCAAGAACCGCTACGAATTTCTTTACCTCTTCGATTGTGAAAATGGTAATCCAAATGGCGACCCGGATGCTGGTAACAGTCCCCGTATCGATCCCGAAGACATGCATGGTCTAGTGTCGGATGTCGCCATCAAGCGCCGTGTGCGCAACTATGTGCAGATGAAACACGCTAATGGTGGCAG
>DAOSLL010000294.1:0-5424 GCA_035368905.1 Rhodoferax sp. | reverse complement strand
TGCTGAGCTGGCTGATGATCAACGGGCGGGAGCGGGCGCTGCGTCTGGCTGCGGCGATGACGGAAGAATTGCGGCACATGGCGCAGCACGACCCGCTGACCGATCTGCCCAATCGGGCCCTGTTCAGCGACCGGTTGAACCATGAACTGGCGCGCGCCAAACGCCAGCACGGGCGCTTTGCCATGGTGTTTCTGGACCTCGACCATTTCAAGCCGATCAACGACAAGTTCGGCCATGGCGTGGGCGACCAGGTATTGCGATGGGTCGCCAGGCAACTTCAGAACAGTGTTCGGGCCGCAGACACAGTCGGGCGCATTGGTGGTGATGAATTCGTCGTGCTGATGGCGCAACTCAGCAGGTCGGACTCCATTCTCGCCCTGGCAGAAAAGCTCCGGCAGGCGCTGGACCAGCCATTCGTGGTGGAAGGGCATGAACTGTCGATTTCATGCTGTATCGGGGTCGCCGTCTATCCGGAAGATGGCACCGATGCCATCACCCTGACCAAGGGTGCGGACGATGCCATGTACCGTGCCAAGGAGGAGGGCGGCGATTGTGTTCGGCTGTGCCAGCCGGTAAACCCGAGCTGATGCAGTCAGAATGGTTCTTTCAAGCCGTAGCTCAAAACCTGTACGCCAGTTGTAAATGAACGCCGTGGTCTTGCAACGTTGACCCATTGCCACTGACGCTATCGGGGTGGCTCAGACGCTTGGCCAACACCAGGTCCAGATTAAACCGCTGCCACTGCAGTCGGCTGCCCAGGCCCCAGGACGACAGGGTGACCGCTGCTTCACCCACATTTTGCGCCCGCCCATAGTCGTAAAACGGGATCAGCGTCAGGCTCAGGCCGTCTGCCGCTTCACGCAACAGTGGATACTCAAATTCAAAATTGACGAAGGCACCCTTGTCACGCACCAACTGGTTTTCCCGGTAGCCGCGCACCGTGTTGACACCGCCAATAGCCAGGCCATCGAGCGCCAGCAGGCGGTCCCGGGTGTGCTGCAGCGTGGCCCGCAGCACCAACTGCGCGCCGTTGTCCATGACCTGTCGGCCAAACTGGGCTTGCCCCAGCCACAAATGGAATTGCCTTGCCAGTACCTCGCTCTCAGGCAGTCCGGCCGTGTCTTGCAGCGAATTCTTGCCATAGGTCAGCGTCGAGCGTAGCGCCAGCACCTGGGTCTCAGAGCGTACTGAATAGTCCTGCCAAAACCGCCACAGGGTCTCTTGCGTGCTACCGGTGGGGTCGCCGGGCGTGAATGAAAAAGGCTCACCCAGCAGCCAGGTGCGGTTCTTGCGGCTGACACGGTTCAGTCCAAGCGCCAATTTCTGGCGCAGCGACTCAAACACCACCCGGCTCAAGCCGACATCGGTGCTGTCGAGGGTGCTGCGAATGTCCAGCACATTGGTGGGTTCCTCAACAACCGAAGAACTGCCCCGCTCCAAAGCGATGTTGATCCGGGTTCCGGCAAACCCTAGCGGCATCTGCCAGGCCAGTGTGCTGTGCGTACCCTGTCCGAAGTGCGGCGGGCTTTGCACGCTGGCCTCCAGAATGTCACCTCGCGTTGTCAGGTTATGCACCATGGCAGTCACGCCGACAGATTCGGAGCCGATCGAGGCCGGTCGGTAGTTGTTGGCAAAAGCGCTGAACTGGTAAGAGCGCGCCCGTGTCACATCGATATCCAGCATGGCTTCACCGGGTGCCACGCCAGGGGATATGCGCGCATTCAAGCGCGAAATCAGCGGATCGGCCAGCAACAACTGAAAGCGCTCGCGCAGCACCTCAATATTGAGCGGAACATCCTTGTCTGGTGCCAGACGTTGGGTCAGGTAGCGCTGGTCCAGACGTTGCATGCCGTGCAGCCGAATGGCGCTCAGGTGGCCTTCCACCACGGAAAAGACCAGCACGCCATCGACGATCTGCCTGGGCAGCAGAACACCGGAATTGACATAGCCGCGCTCCACATAGGCCAGGGTTAGCGCGCGACGCAGGGCTTCAAGTTCGGCGACCGTGACGACCCGCCCGACATAAGGTGCGGCAATGGCCTGCAACACAGGGGTTGCCAGCACCGTATTGCCCTCAAAATCGACCCGCCCGACGCGAACCCGCTCGGTGCTGCCGGTCAGTGTCGGGATGGTCAGTTGGTTATCAAGCGTTGGCAGTTGAAACGCTCCTGCATCGGGCTTCAGGTAGTCGGGTGGCCTGGTGGTCGAAGTGGCGGGCAGATGCGCCGGGTCCGCCGCTTGTACAAGCGTCGCCAGCAGGCTCAAGCACAGCACAGCGCCAGCAAACAGGCTTTTTTCACAGGCCAATGACATCATTGGCAACTCCCGGTTGGCAGCCTCACCGGGTTGGTCTTTTCGCTGCCAGACCAAGCCAAAGGATCCATCGGGTCAAGTGCTGGTGCGGCAAACGGCTCGCCACGCAGCAGCCCCCGACCGGAAGGTGGCAAGCCACCGCGACCGATCTGCACCAATGAACTGCCGCCACTGGTCTGGCAGGGGTTGCGGCCCAGGCCACCGGCATCCATCACCTGCGCGTCAAGGCCGCGCAGGCTGCCAGAGACATCAAGCACCGGGCTGGTGATGTCGATGGCACCGCTGACCCCGGTGGGTGCAGCGGCCTGGATCACGTTAAAGCCAAAAACATCGGGCGCAAAATCAAGCGGCGACTGACCACCCACCCATAAGGTATTGCCGCTGGCGACCAGGTTTTTGACCTCAATGTCCACCAGCCCACCTGACGCATTGCTGGCAGCCGTGTTGGCCTGAATGAAACCAGAATTCAGAGCCAGCGCCCCGGCAGCGATGTGAATGTCGCCACCACTGCCGACCGAGCCTAGCACCGATGTGGTGATCTGCGAGCGGTTCAGGTCAACCACCTGGCCTGCCTGAATGCTGATCGGGCCGCCATTGCCGCTGTTGGCGCTGGTGGTGATGCTGCTGTCATGCAAGGACAAGCGATCACTGACGTTGATCTGCAGTGTGCCCGCAGCCACATTGCCCGTGGCGTTGGCCTTGATGGCACCAGCGTCGATCAGGATCAGTTGCGCCGCTTCCACGCTCAGCAGGGACGGTGACACTGATGACGGCTGGGCGCTTGTGCCATCATTTTGGATGCTCAAGCTGCCGCCGGATGCAACTACCAGTGCGCCATCGGCATGAACCGAAACATTGCCTGGCTGGCCGCTTGATGTTGCCTTGGCCGCCGCACCGATCTGGCTGCCTTCGCCGTTCACCTCGATTGAACCAGCCTTGACCAGCACCTCGCCGCCGCGGCCTGACAACTCTGTGCTTGACGCAATCGCACCACCTTCAAGCACTTGAAGGGCACCACTGACATTGATCACCACCGTGCCGGCATTGCCCGAGGCCTCTTTCCCGCTTCGACTTTCAATGCCAGTCGCATAGACCGCTTTTCCACCCATTACCGTCAACGTCTGGGCATTCACTTCGACACGGCCGGCATCACCTGATGAAAAAGCACTGCTGGAGATACCAGCACCCTGAACCAACTCGGTGCCGCCAATCCGGATGTCAGGGGCACTGACCGAAACCGTTCCTGCATGGCCGCTGCCGCGGGAATCCGAGGTAATCCAACTGTTCTCGGCCAACTCAATGCTTTTGCTCGCTTTCACATCGATACGCCCGGCGGCACCGGAACCGAGCGAGTCACTCATTATCCAGGCATCATGTCCGACTCCGCCACCTGCCATTGCCAACTGACTCGCTGAAATGTCAAGGTTGCCCGCTGCACCACTGCCCGAGGTTTTTGTTGATATCCACGCACCACTGCCAACATCCAGCTTTCCAGACACCTGAATTCCAATATTGCCGCTATTGCCGACCCCGGTTGTCGAGGAATCGATCAACCCATCGGCACCGATATTCATGTTTCCAGCTACCCGAATTCCGACCGTGCCACCATTGCCGGTTCCATATGCTCCCGATGTGACTATCCCGCCATCGTCGACAGTCATGTTGCCAGCCACCTGAATGCCGACGCTGCCGCCATTTCCGGTTCCATGCGTCGAGGAAGCGACCAGCCCTTCAACGACAGTCATGTTTCCACCGACCTGGATTCCGATATTGCCGCCATTGCCGGTTCCAAACGTCGCGGAAGCGATCAGCACATCAACACCGACCGTCATGTTGCCACCCACCTGGATTTCGATATTGCCACTATTGCTGGTTCCGACCGTTGAAGTGCTGATTCCCGCCTTTTCTTCGACTTTCAAGTCACCGCCAATAACAAGCTTGATGTCGCCAACCGGGCTGCTTGATCCGGCAACTGTCTGACTGGTGGTGTCTGACGCTGTTGGGAAGTTGGCTTGTGAGCTCGATTGAATGACACCTCCATGCGTCAGCAGGGCATCTCCGGCAACTGTTACCGTAACCTGTCCGGTATTGCCGAGCTTTGTGTTGCCCGCAATTGACAGGCTGGAGCTATCAATGCCTGCAGTACCGACTCTATCTTTGCCGTCGATTGTCAGCTTGCCAGCCGTTACTGACACCGATCCTGCATTGCCGGCTGCCCAGGTGGTAGCCGAGATTTGGCCGGCATCGATGAGTTGCAGATGTCCGACCACGTCAACTGTGACAGATCCTCCGTCGCCGCTGCTGGTCTCATTGGCACCTGAACTGATGCCCGCTCCGTAAGGGCTGCCTAAAGCATCAATCAGCAGGTTGTTGGCGGTGAATAAAACGTCACCGCCACGACCCTTGCCATAAGTAGCAGAGCCTACCCTGGCGGATTGCAATATTTGCGCATCGCCAGCGACGCGGACATTGATCGTGCCACCATTTCCGCTGCTGTCAAAACTGGCGGCGCTGAAAATGCCCGTCGAAAGTGTCGATTCACGGCCATCCAGCAATAGTGTGCCAGTTGTCACGCTGATATCACCAGCCGTTCCAACACTATCGGTGTCGCTGATGATTTTGCCGCCGTTGAACAGGTTCAAGGCATCGGAAGTGGTGACGTGGATGGAGCCAGCATTGCCCTGACTGCCTGCATAGGCCTGACTCGATACCTGAGTGAGAAGTTTGCCGCCGGTCCCGTCAATCGTCAGGTTTTGTGCTGATATATCGATGGCTCCGGCGTTGCCCGTAGCATAAGCATCCGAGGCGATATAGCTATCTGTGAGGACCTGAATGTCTTTTCCGGCATGCAAGCTGATGTTGCCGCCTTGACCGGTACCAAAGCTGTCGCTGGTGATCTTGCCGACGTTGGATAGCACGATGGAATCAGCAACATCGACGGCAACAGATCCTGCATTGCCAACTGCGCCGACCCCGCTGCGGCTGGTGATGCGGGCAGCGTTTGCATGTCCGGATCCATCCAGCAACAACGATCCGGCCTTGACGGCTACATTGCCGGCAGCACCCAAGCCGTAGGTGTCAGATGCGATCAATCCGCCGCCCAGAATCTGG
>DAOSLL010000293.1:0-5433 GCA_035368905.1 Rhodoferax sp. | reverse complement strand
ACCACCACCGTGCGGTCCGGGTGGGCATCACAAAAAGCGCTGAAAGCATCAAGTGGGCAGCCCAGGTCGAGCGAGCAATTGGCATCGGGGTCGGGCATCAGCACGCGCTTTTCGGGTGACAGGATTTTGGCGGTTTCACCCATGAAACGCACGCCCGACACCACCAGCGTGGTGGCGGCATGGTCGCGGCCAAAGCGCGCCATCTCCAGCGAATCACTGACCAGGCCACCGGTTTCTTCGGCCAGGTCCTGCAAATCCGGGTGCACATAGTAGTGCGACACCAGCACCGCGTTTTGTTCCTTAAGCAGACCGCGAATCCGGTCTTTCAACGCGGCACGTTCTGCTGCATTGGGCTCAACCGGCACCCGCGCCCAGGCATGTTTGGTGGCACACACCGAGTCGCCGGCCGGGGCTTTGGCCAGCGGCTGCTCATAGTCAACTTCTTTCATTGCCAAAACCTGCTCAGACATGACAACTCCTGCAATCAAAACGAATGGCAACCCGGTCTGATTCAGACTGGTGCGTCAACAAAACGCATGGAAAAATCTGTCGCATTGACGCTTTTGGTCAGGGCACCAATCGATATGCGGTCAACCCCGGTGGACGCAATGGCACACACGCTTGACAGATTGACACCGCCGGAGACCTCCAGCAAGGCCCGACCGTCGGTGATGTGCACGGCTTCGTGCAACTGCGACAAACCCATGTTGTCGAGCAGGATCATGGTGGCACCGGCCTGGAGCGCCTCACGCAGTTGATCGAGGTCTTCCACTTCGATCTGGACAAACTTGGCCGAGGGGGCTGTTTCTGCCGCGCGTTTCAGCACGGCTGTCACGCCACCGGCGGCGGCGATGTGGTTTTCCTTGATCAGTACCGCGTCATGCAAACCCAGCCGGTGATTGACACCGCCGCCAGTGCGCACAGCATACTTTTGCGCCAGCCGCAGCCCAGGGATGGTTTTGCGGGTGTCAACAATACTGGCGCGCACCTGTGGTACCTCACGAATGGCCTGCACGTAGTTGTTGGTTTTGGTTGCCACAGCGCTGAGCAATTGCAGAAAATTCAGCGCCGTGCGTTCCGCAGTCAGCAGTGCACGGGCCTGGCCGACCACCTCCAGCACGGTTTGATCGGCCTCGCAGCGCTGCCCTTCAGCGATGCGCCAGGTGATTTCAGCCCCCGGGTCGATTTGCATAAATGCCTGCTGAACCCAAGGGGCTCCGCAAATGACGGCCGTTTCGCGCGCCACCACGATTGCTCGGGCGCGACGGGTTGGGTCAACCAGACCGGCAGTCAGGTCGCCAGCACCGACATCTTCGAGCAGGGCACGCGCCACATCGGCCTGGGCCAGGGCCGCCACAGAGGCGGGGGAAAAATCAAAAGTAGCCGTCATGTTGTTCTCCTGTTATTGAGTTTAGGCTAGCGTTGCCAATTCGGCAACGGGGTCACGCCCCATAAGCTGCGCCAGCGCTTGTGGCGGTGTCATCTGGCCATCCAGCACGGCCACCACCGCCTGGGCGATTGGCATGTCCACGCCCAGCCGGGCGGCGCGCTGCAAAACCGTGCGCGCGCTGTAAACGCCCTCTGCCACGTGACCCAGCGTATCAGTGGCTTGCGCTAGCGTGCGTCCATGGGCTAACGCCAGACCGACCTGACGATTGCGCGACAAATCACCCGTGGCGGTGAGCACCAGGTCACCCAGCCCGCTCAAGCCCATGAAGGTTTCAGCCCGGGCACCCAGCGCAATCCCCAGGCGCAGCATTTCGGCCAAGCCCCTGGTGATCAGGGCTGCGCGGGCGTTTTGCCCCAGCGCCAAGCCGTCGCACAAGCCAGTGCCGATGGCCAGCACGTTTTTGACCGCGCCACCGACTTCCACACCAACCATGTCATCGTTGGCGTAAACCCGCAGGCTGCGGCCGTGAAACGCCTCGACCAAGGCCTGGCGCACCGACTCGTGCGGGCTGGCAGCTACCAGTGCGGTCGGTTGACCGCGCGCGACTTCTTGCGCAAAGCTCGGGCCACTGAATACGCCTGCTATTAAACAAGGAGCTACCTGCGCTTGTATCTCATGGGCTAGAAGCCCAAAACCTTCAGAAACTGGCAATTCAAAACCTTTGCAAAGCCAGGCCACGGGGGCCCTGCAGTCACGCAACAACGACAGGGTCTGGCGCAATGCTGCCATTGGCGTGGCCACCACCACCAGATCCGCATGCTGCGCCAGCGTGGCGAGCTGCGGCAAGGGTGCAGCGCTCAAAGTCAAACTGGCCGGCAATGGCACACCGGCCAGATAACGCTGGTTTTCGCGCTGCGCCAGCATGTGTTCGGTTTGTAGGGGGCTGCGCGCCCAGAGCGTGACCTGGTGCTGCGCCAGTTGTTGTCCGACCGCGCTGACCGCCAGCGCGGTGCCCCAGGCACCCGCCCCTAATACTACGATTTTCATAGCTGCTTGTGCAATAGCAGAAAGGGCTGCAGTCTCAAAACACCTTCAAACTACTGGGTAACGATGCGCGGCGCGCCTTCGGCTGGAGCGGCCTGCTGTTGCTGCTGCTGCTCGTACATGGCCTGGAAATTGATTTCCGACAGATGCACCGGCGGGAAGCCAGCGCGCTGAATCAGGTCAGCAACGTTGCC
The DNA here is from genome assembly GCA_035368905.1 of Rhodoferax sp. GTDB lineage: Bacteria > Pseudomonadota > Gammaproteobacteria > Burkholderiales > Burkholderiaceae_C > Rhodoferax. The sequence continues at coordinate 2,805 of DAOSLL010000293.1, read as the reverse complement.
ACGCAGGTAGGGATAGACGATTTGCGGGCAGGCAATGCCCATGACCGGACCCATCTGCTCTTGCGGCAGGTTGCGCACTTCAAAAATACCGGCTTGGGTGATTTCCACCAAAAACACGGTCTTGTCCTTGATCTTGGTGTGCACGGTGGCCGTGACCGCCACTTCATAAATGCCCTCGGCCACCGGCGAGGCATTCACGCCCAACTGGATGTCAACCGTGGGCTGTTCCTGTTCGAGCAGGATGGCCGGGGAGTTGGGTTGCTCAAGAGAGGCTTCTTTGAGGTAAACGCGCTGAATCTGGAAAACGGGATCTTGGGACTCGGACATGGGTTTCTTTCGGTAACAAAAAAAGAAAACCCGACGCAACCGCTGCGCCGGGCAACATAGGCAAGGGCCAGATTATCTCAGGCGTTTGACAGCAGTGGCAGCAGACCACCCTGGCCATCGAGCGCGATCAGATCGTCGCAACCACCCACATGGGTGTTCCCGATGAAGATTTGCGGCACGGTGCGACGACCGGTCAGGCGCATCATCTCCTGCACTTCATCGGGATGGAGGTCAATGCGGATTTCATCGATGTGCTCGACTCCGCGGGCTTTCAAAAGCTGTTTGGCGCGAATGCAATAGGGGCAGACCGCTGTGGTGTACATCTTCACTGGTGACATGAATCGCTCCGCAAGGTTCAGGCTTTTTCAACCGGCAAATTGGCCGAGCGCCAGGCGTTCATGCCGCCTGACAGCGAGACGGCATTCTCAAACCCAAGCTTCTTGGCAATCGATACCGCCCGTTTGCTGCGCGCACCAGACAGGCACACCAGGATAACCGGCAAAGCCTTGTTTTTGACGGTTGATGCCAGCTTGCCTTCGAGCTGACCCAGCGGGATATTCTTGGCCCCGGAAACATGGCCGCTGGCATATTCAGTGGGCTCGCAGACATCAATCACCACCGCCTTTTCCCGGTTGATCAACTGCACGGCACCATCGGCCGTCAGGGCCCCCGGCCCGCCGCTGCTGATCATTGGCCATAGCAACATGCCTCCCGCTGACAGCGCCACGGCGATCAACATCCAGTTATCGAGAAAAAATTTCACTTGGGGATCCTTAAGGTCAGACGAAGAAACTAAGCCGCTATTTTAGAATGCGGCGCTTGCGCTAGCAGCCCCGCCGGAAATAGCGTGAATGGTCTTGCAGCTATTTGCCACCTGAGTCGATCAAGACTCAAAAAAAGCAGCTTAGCCGCCTGACCCGCTTTGAACAATATTCTGGCGTGCGCGCCATAGCGTGGGGTTGGCTACAACCAACCGTGTTTGAAAGGTTTGCCAGCGCGACGTTGCCACCAAAACCATCTATCATTGCCGTCCCGGTGATGCCTGGGTGTTGATCATGACAGTGCCGGTGGGGCAAGCGCGAAGCAAAACCAGAAACATTTCTTTTTTGATTCGGGAACCGGTGTCGCTGGCTAGACTCAAAATGGCTCGAATTGAACCGCTTTTACACGTTCTGGAATTACTATGGGTCACAAATTGAAGATTACTGGCTGGATTTCCCTCGGTGTCATGGCTGGGGTCTTGACCACCGTGTCGTTGCAAACCGTGGCGCGCGGCACGCTGGCCCCATTGCCGCTGGAAGAGTTGCAGCAGCTCGCGGCCGTGTTTGGCATGGTCAAAAGCAACTATGTCGAGCCAGTGGACGAGAAAAAGCTCATCACCGATGCCATTGCCGGTATGGTGGCGGGGCTTGATCCGCACTCGGTTTATCTGGACAAGAAGGCACTGAAGGATTTCAACGAAGGTACCACCGGCAAATTTGTCGGGGTCGGCATTGAAATTTCGCAAGAAGACGGTTTGGTCAAGGTGGTGTCCCCGATTGAAGGCTCACCCGCCTTTCGGGCTGGACTCAAGCCCAATGACCTGATTGTCAAAATTGACGACACGCCAGTCAAGGGGCTCACGCTCAACGAAGCTGTCAAGCGCATGCGCGGCGAGCCCAATACCAAGGTGTTGCTGAGCATTTACCGCAAGGATGAAAGCCGCACCTTTCCGGTCACCATCGTGCGAGAAGAAATTCGCACCCAGTCGGTTCGCAGCAAGGTCATTGAGCCGGGCTATGCCTGGATTCGGCTAAGCCAGTTTCAGGAGCGCACGGTAGCCGACTTCGCGCGCAAGATGGAAGAGATCTACAAGCAAGAACCCAAGCTCAAGGGACTGGTGCTCGATTTGCGCAACGACCCGGGTGGTTATCTGGATGCTGCGGTGGCAATTTCTGCGGCGTTTTTGCCGGAAAACGTGACCGTGGTGTCACAAAGTGGTCAATTGGCGGAAAGCAAATTCACCTATAAGGCATCGCCGCGGTTTTATGCACGGCGCGGGCCAGATCCGTTAAAGCAACTGGAAGAAGTCACCCACGGGGCGCTTAAGTCGGTCGCGCTGGTGGTGCTGGTCAATGAAGGCTCTGCCTCGGCCAGTGAAATCGTAGCCGGTGCCCTGCAGGACCACAGACGCGCCAAGTTATTGGGTAGCCAGACTTTTGGCAAGGGTTCGGTGCAAACCGCTGTTTGCCTGGACTCGGCGTTTCGCATGGACAACTGCCCCACTGCGGCGCTGAAGCTGACCACCAGCCGCTACTACACGCCCAGCGGCAAGTCAATCCAGGCCAAAGGCATCGTGCCCGATGTGATGATTGATGAAACCGAGGAAGGCAATCTGTTTGCCGCACTCAAGCTGCGCGAGGCTGACTTTGACAAACACCTGAGCAGCGGCCAGGGTGAGGAAATCAAGGATCCGGTGCGTGAAAAGGCACGTGAAGA
>DAOSLL010000292.1:0-5444 GCA_035368905.1 Rhodoferax sp. | reverse complement strand
ATGCTGCGGCAAATCCTGGTCAGTATCCTGGCCAACGCCATTGAAGTGATGCCCCAGGGTGGCACTCTGGCGGTTTCGTGGTCGGTGGAGCGTGCAGCTCTCAAACTGATCATTGCCGACAGCGGACCCGGCATCGGGGACGAGGTCAGGCGTGCCCTGTTCCGACCCTTTTTCAGTACCAAAAGTGGCGGTCTGGGCATCGGCCTGGCTCTGGTTAAACGCATGGTTGAGCAATGGAACGGGCAAATTGCGCTCTACCCGGCGCCGCAGCGCGGAACCTGCGTGGAATTGACACTGCCGCTGGCAGCAATGGTGTCCAGGACGCCGGGATAAGACCATGGCAAGCATTCTGGTTATCGAAGACGAGCAGATACTGGCGAAGAATTTCGCCCGCTATTTTGAAAAGATGGGTCACGCCGTGGCGGTCGAACACGACGGTGCCGCCGGTCTGCAGACCGCCTTGCAACTGCAGCCAGATGTGGTGATTGTTGACTTTCAGCTCCCCGGCATGGACGGGCTTGAAATCATCAGGGCACTGCGCAAAACCGACGATCCGCCGCGCATCGTCATGATCACCGGCCACGCCAGCGTGACCCTGGCGGTCGATGCTATGAAGGCCGGGTCGATGGACCTGCTGACCAAACCCGTCACTCTGGCCAGCCTGCAGGAGGTGGTGCAGCGCGCCCTGACCGAACGGGGTGAGCGCCGAGCGCTTGACCTGTATCGCAAGCGCGACGCAAGCGATGCCAGCCTGGATGCCCTGATCGGACAGTCGCTGGCCATGCAGAACTTGCGTGAGCTGATTCGCACCATCGCCGCTGCCGAGCCTTCAGACCATTCGCCGGCGGCACCGATCCTGATTCTGGGCGAAACCGGTACTGGCAAGGAACTGGTGGCGCGCGCCTGCCATCAGACTGGACCCCGCGCCAAAGCCCCGTTTGTTGAAATCAACTGTGCGGCACTGCCCACGCACTTGATTGAAGGTGAGTTGTTTGGTTTTGAAAAAGGCGCATTCACCGACGCTCACGTCCGCAAGATCGGCCTGTTTGAGGCTGCCGATGGCGGCACCCTGTTTCTGGATGAAATCGGCGAACTTGACCTGATCCTGCAGGCCAAACTGCTGCGGGTGCTGGAAAACTATCGGGTTCGCCGACTCGGTGCCCTGACGGATCGGCAAATCAATGTGCGCATCGTCGCAGCCACCAACCGGGACCTGGAGGAACAGGTTCAGGCGGGGCGTTTCCGGGCTGACCTGATGTACCGTCTTAAGGTTTTTCAGGTCAGTTTGCCACCGCTGCGTGCCCGAGCCGGTGATGTGGTCATGCTGGCACGGCACTTTTTGGCCCAGTTGGGCGCTCGCTATGGCCGAGGCCAGATGACCCTGGACGAAACCGCGATGGCCGCGTTGGAGGCACACCATTGGCCGGGCAATGTGCGCGAGTTGCGTAATCTGCTGGAGCGTGCCGTGTTGCTGCAGCGCTCGCCAGTGCTGGGGGTGGCCGATCTGGCCCTGCCTGCGCTGCATGCGTCAGTCGCTTCCACCAGCGCCACTGCCGCTCGTGAGCCAGCCTCGCTGGAAGCGGTTGAGCGTCAGCACCTGCTGCGCGCACTTGAAGAATGCAACTGGAACGTCACCCACGCCGCACGCAAGCTGCAGATTAGCCGCGACACCCTGCGCTACCGAATGGAACGCCATCGACTGCAACGCTGATGCCGGTGCCTGATCCTTTTGCGGGGGCGACTGCTGCTGTCAACTGTCTGCAACGGAATTGACCTCAGGAGACGGGCACTGTACTGCACCACGCACAATCATCATCACCGTTGTGGCGAGCGACCGAAGCTCCTCCAACAGCCTTCCAGCGCTTGTGCTAACTGCGCTGGTAGCTACTAATTAAATAGCGTTTCGCCGCCTGCAATGAAATCAGACTGGAAATTGGTCGGACTTGTATCAAGGAAGCTCGCATCGTCACGATGCTCTCTTAGCGCGAAAAACTCTGGACAAGTTGCATCGAAGAGACTGAGGCACTTGTCTTCCTGTGCACAAATGCGACATGAAGCTAACCTGATTTTTCATTTGTTGGCAAAAAAATGGGTCAACGCGCATCGTGCGAGCCGGTCAAACACCGACGGTGGGATGCCAGGCTCTGACCGCAAAAAAACGTGCGCCGCGCCTGTGACAAAGGCTTGGTGGCCCGTCGTTGGCGCGCGGTGCGCAGCACTCGCGGCACTGAACTAGAAGGTGATTTCAAGCAGCACCGTACTGCAACGCAAGCGCCCGGGCGATTCTGCCGATGAGTGGCAGCGGCAACTCTGCATTGTGGGGAAATGACAGATTACCCTTTGGGCCGCGCAAGGCCCGGGTCGCCTCAATGAGTTCAAGGTCCTGGGTGACCGGAGGATAGATGCCGATGTGATTCTTGAACGCGGCGAAATAGAAGAACGTTCGCTGCTGCCTGAACGCCGGCAGGTTGTAGCTGATGGTCTTGGTTGCGCCTGGCACCTGGGCTTCCACCTGCTGCTGGATGTCTTCAAGTCGCCTGCGAAGCTCAGTCGGCTGAGTGGCGAAGTACGCTTCGTGAGATTGGAAGTGCATGTCGATTTTCTCCGGGGCTCCCTGTCAAAACCTGCCGCTGGCCGGTCATGGCGCATCCGCCCAGGCGCACTCGCAGGTGAAATGCCGCAGAAACTGCGGCTGCTTGGTAATTCTCACACCGCGAATGCTGGCAGCCTTTTGCTTGACCTCGTCAATCACCTCGGCCGCATAGTCAAAATGGCTTTGCGTGTACATCCGCCTGGGGAAAGCCAGCCGCACCAGCTCCATGCTGTGATAAGTCTCGACGCCATCGGGCAGGCGCTTGCCAAACATCACCGAGCCAATCTCGACCCCGCGAATGCCGCCTTCCAGGTACAAGGCATTGCACAAGGCCCAGGCCGGGTAATGCGCAATCGGCATGTTTGGCAGCACGGTGCGGGCATCGATGTAAACCGCATGCCCGCCGGTGGGCTTGACAAAACCGACACCGGCAGCTTCAAGCCGCTCGCCCAGGTATTCGGCGGTGCGCAGGCGGTAGCGCAGGTAATCTTCCTGCATGCCTTCTTCGAGCCCGACCGCCAGCGCTTCCAGGTCACGTCCGGCCAGGCCACCGTAAGTGGGAAAGCCCTCGGTCATGATCAGCACATTGCGCACCGCGTCCATCCATTCTTCGCTTCTGAGCACGATAAAGCCGCCAATGTTGACCATGCCGTCTTTTTTGGCGCTTATGGTGGCACCGTCGGCATAAGAAAACATCTCCTGTACGATGGTTTTGATGGGCGTGTTCTCATAACCCGGCTCGCGCATCTTGATGAACATGGCGTTTTCCGAGAAACGGCAAACGTCCATGATGAAGGGCTTGCCATACTTTTTCAGTAGCGCTGCATAGGCGCGGATGTTGGCCATCGCCACCGGCTGGCCGCCACCGGTGTTGTTGGTGACGGTGATCATGCCAAACGGAATGCGCTCGCCCTGTTCTTGCAACAGCTTTTCTGCCCGCTCCAGATCGATATTGCCCTTGAACGGGTGAATCAGGGAAGGCTGCAGGCCTTCGGCAATCACCAGGTCCAGCGCCTCGATGCCCAGATATTCCAGATTGGCGCGGGTGGTGTCAAAGTGACAGTTGTTGGGTACCACGTCGCCCTTCTTGCAGACCGCCGTAAAAAGCACCTTTTCAGCGGCGCGGCCCTGGTGCGTTGGCACAAAATACTTCATGCCGGTGATGTTCTGGATGACCGCTTCGAGCCGATAAAAGCTGCGCGCACCGGCGTAGCTCTCGTCACCTTCCATGATGGCACCCCACTGGCGGCTCGACATGGCCCCGGTGCCGGAGTCGGTCAGCCAGTCAATCAGCACGTCTTCGGCGCGCAGCTTGAAGACATTGAGTTTGGCGGCTTCAAGCAACTGTTCGCGTTCGGCCCGGCTGGTCATGCGGATGGGTTCAATGCTTTTGATGCGAAACGGCTCGATCAGGGTTTTGGGCATGGTTCTCTCGTCAAAATTAAGGGTGGCGCGAAGTTAGCATCGGTGAAAAGTGCGTGGTGTCGGGTATTTGCAACAACCAGCAAAAATGATTTTTCTTGTGCCCGCAGCCAGCAAGCTGCCGCCTGGCAGCGTTAGCCTGAGTACGACTTTGAGAGTCAAAAATCGGATCCAAGCCGTCAGGTGATTCGGTTCATCCGATACCATCCGCTGCCTTGGCGGTAGGGGTGGCACTGGATTTTGGGCGCGGGGGCGCTCCTGACGCTTGAGCCAACGCATCCAGCACATCATCAAAGTCAAATTGGCTTGTAACCCCCGTGGAGCTTGCGGTAGCAGCTACATTTTTAGAAGCAATTGCGGCCTCCTTCTGCGCCTTGAGTTGATCCTTTTGCGCCATCTGCTCGGCGGCCAGCGTGGCAGCATCAGGTGGCGGGTGGCTTTGGCTGAACGCGCCGGGCCAGCCACCGTTGGCAAGAATCGCCTCGTCCACCTGCAGCATCATCGGTTGCGTGGCTTGCAGCGCGGCATACACGCGCAGGCAGTGGGTGATGCCGTCCTGGCTCAAGGATCGGCCCGCCTTGCGCCGGTCGTCCAGCCACTTGTGCAGAACCTGGTAGCCGCCATTGGTGTACTGCCAGATGGACTTGTGCACATTGGCAAAACCACTGCTGGCGTTGATGAGCACCTTGCCCACCATGTCCGTTCTCCTTGCGTCTGACGAAGGGCTAGTACCTGCCAGTTGGCGCGACTTTTCGGCCAACTTGTGCAGCGCGAAATCACTGTCAAACCAGCATGGATTTATGGCAAATTGGCTTGTAACGCCTGTGACTGTTGCGCTGGCAGCTCTGATTGTTGTAGTCCGTGGGCGTTTGTGCGGCCAGCGCGCCCTGTCCGTCATGCACCAGCGTGCCCTGCGTGTCATGCGCCAGCAGGCCTTGCCCGTCATTCCCGCGCAGGCGGGAATCTAGTGCAGTCTGGATTCCCGCCTTCACGGCAATGACGCGCGCAGAATTTATGCCAAACTGGCCTGCAGGCCATGTCCCACCTGCGCTAGAAGCACTTATTTTTGTAGCATCCGGGTACTCCAGCAAATGCAATTGCACCAGCACGGCCCCCGTTTTGGCCATCGCGTCGAACGCCGTGCGGCTGCCGGGGATCGCGATGTGCGGGAAGTCGGTGCGCAACAAACGCGGCATAGCGCTGGCGGTAGGCCGGGCTGTGCAGCACGGCGTAGCGGTAGTGGAAGATTTTCTCGGCGTGCAGCGGGGCGGTGGGGTCTTCGGGGCGGTAGTCGACTGGATCTGTATTGAGAGCGGATTGGAGCGTTGCCTTCACCAAAGCTGAAAACAAACAGCAGGTCGTGCGCGGCCCAGTCTGATGGCCGCCGCCGGTGGCGCGGCCTTTTGGCACCAGACCATTGAGCACGCGA
>DAOSLL010000291.1:0-5461 GCA_035368905.1 Rhodoferax sp. | reverse complement strand
GATAACCGTGCCTTTGTCTTATGCCGACGAGCTGTACGCGCTGCGCAGCCACATTGACGGGGTGCGCCAACGGCTGGCTAAGCCTTGACATCAATGCTGTTGAGCGTGGCGGTGTGAACCACCGCATCAAGCGCGCCATCAAGCATGGAAGCCTGATCGGACACGACCCGCAGTTTGCCTTGCGAAAGCAGTCGCTCAAGCAGACGTTGCGTCATCGACTGTGTCTTGCCTCGCGCGCTGGTAAACAGGTACATGGTGTTGTGCGGGCTGATCCATGAAAGCTGCAGGCGCTGCCAGCCCGTTTTACCCTCAAGTTCGACCCAGGCCCCCGCTTTAAGCGACTTTGCCACCAAATCAGGTTCGAGCAGGTCAACTTGATTTGGCTGTGGGGCCGCTGCGTGCGGACGGACTTCATCCGGAAATGCCATAAACCCGGATGCCTTGGCTTCGGCTGGCGCCAGCCATGGATCTTCGCCCGTCAGCAGGCTTTCTGCCAGGCCTGCCTTGGGCGGCACCTCCTTGGTGGCAGGCCGGAATGCCTGCTGATGCAACTTCATCAAGACATCAAAAAAAGCGCTGGTCTTGATCGATGGGTAGTCAATCAGACCGAGGCCTTCGCGCAACTTTGCCAGCAACCTGGAAACCAGCCTGGTGAGCCGTGCGACATCCTTGCGGGTCAGATCAGGCTGCGCACTCCACAACAGTTCATTCACCAGTTCCTTGTACTGCCCCGGATCGTCAGATTTGCTGGTGTCTTTCAATTGCGCTTCTGCCATCACCTGCGACCAGGGTCCGCACAGAAAATCCACCATCGCCAGCGGCACCTGTCGAATAGCCGGGATGGCTCTCAACTTGATCGTCATTTGCTCAGCCAGCAAATTGCGCTGCTCGGCATAACCCAACACCGCCACCGCACTGTCAATCTGGCTGGTAATGGTGGCTCGCGCGCCCGGATCGTCCCATTCTTGTAGCAGATGCTGCAATGCCCCCACAAAGGGTTGGACACCGTCTATCTGCATCACTGCCAGCGGGCTGACATGCCGCTGCAAAGACAGCAAAAAGGCGTTGAAGTCCGGGTCTTCGGTGGTACCGAAGGCCAGTCCTCTTGCGGAAATTTCCTGCAACAAACGCCGTGCCGGATGCTGGCGGTCCAAAAAAAAGCGAGGGTCGATGATCACCAGGCGCAACAAGGCTGGCTCCAGCCGCTCGATGATTTTTCTCACCGGTGCCAGCAAACGCGCATCTTGCACCAGGTTGTCCACCATCAGTGACACCACTTCAAGACTCAACACCTGGCTCATCGCGGTGGCACTTTGTGTCAGCTCCTCACGCACCAGCGCCGCAGACATGCCAGCATCGGCGCGCCCGACCGGCGGCACCGGACGCTGCTGCATGCGTTGCACCACCACATCAACTTGCTGCATTTCCTGCAACGCATCCAGCGCAGCCGGCAGTGTCGCCTCAAAGCCGGTTTCCGGCGGGCAAGCGGTGGATGTTGCACCGTCATCCGCACCGGATTCAAAATCACGCGCAAACTGGCGGGCAAACGCCTCCAGCGGGGTGTCGGGCGACGCATCCAGATTTCCCGCCATCAAGCGCCGCAAACGGTCCAGCGTCAAAACGGTCTGTCGGTACTGCGGTGTCCAGATAGCGCGCTCGCTGCGCACTTGTACGCCCTTGCCTGAACCTGATGCCGCCAGGGGCATGCGAACGACAGAAAAGCCGACACCCTGCACGCGTCGCATCTGCAATTGCCCTGACCACTCCAGGTAAGCCGCGCTCAAGGCTTCGCCGAGCGCGGCTGCCATGTGATGCAACCACACCTTGCGCACCAGCGCCGGCACCGTCAGCTCAGTCATGAGTTGCTGCAAGGCCGCCACATACGACTCGGGCCGCAGCGGATTACGCTCCGGAACCACATGGTCAAAGCCCATCAGGGCGCAAACATAGGTATTGAGTTCGGTCAGAGCAGCCTCTGACTTCAATAAAACATGTTGCAACACCCGGGCCATTTCAACCCGTTCCTGAACCTGGTCCTCGTCCATCAGCTCCAGTTGATCCAGCCGCAAGGCCTGACCAGACAGTAGGCCCAGCTTGGACTCGGTGCCGACAGTGCGCCTGAAAATTCCAGTGAGAATGACTGGCAGACGCTCACACATGCGCATTGCATGCGAATCCAGCAATTTGACGCTGAGTTCAAGCTGATCGCGCTCAAGCAAGCTGCGCATGCGTTGGGCATCTTCCCGAATCGACTGCCGGGTAGTCGCCAATACCTGTGACAGCATGGTCGTGCCCGCGCGCGCCGCCTGTTCGAGCAGGCTCTGGTAGATTGCAGACCGAGGCATGGATCGATCAGGTGTCGTCATCAGTGTCAACCATTCGGTCAACCTTTTTTCAGCGCCTTGAAGCGCATTCGTCTGGGTTTGGCACCCTCTTCACCCAGGCGCTTCTTCTTGTCTTCTTCGTAGTCGTGGTAATTACCGTTGTAGAAGGTCCACTGGCTATCGCCCTCGCAGGCCAAAATGTGGGTGGCAATGCGGTCCAGGAACCAGCGGTCATGGCTGATCACCATGATGGAGCCGGCAAATTCCAGCAAGGCATCTTCCAGCGCCCGCAAGGTTTCCACGTCGAGGTCGTTGGATGGCTCATCGAGCATCAACACATTGCCGCCGGCAATCAAGGTCTTGGCCAAGTGCAGACGACCGCGTTCGCCGCCTGACAAGGTGCCGACACGCTTCTGTTGGTCAGCACCATTGAAGTTGAAGCGCCCGCAATAGGCCCGGCTGGCCATCTGGAATTTGCCAATGTTGAGGATGTCAAGCCCACCTGAGACATCTTCCCAAACTGTTTTTTCGTTGGCAAGGTCATCACGATGTTGGTCAACAAACGCCATTTTGACGGTCGAACCCATCTTGACCGTGCCGCTGTCAGCCTGCTGCTGGCCCGAGATCATGCGAAACAGCGTCGATTTGCCAGCGCCATTGGGCCCAATGATGCCAACAATCGCGCCTGCGGGCACCTTGAAGCTCAGGTTGTCAATCAACAGGCGGTCACCAAACGACTTGCTGACATTGACAAACTCGATGACTTCATTGCCGAGCCGGTCGGCCACCGGAATGAAGATTTCGTTGGTTTCGTTGCGTTTCTGGTATTCGAAATCAGACAGTTCCTCAAAGCGGGCCAAGCGGGCCTTGCTCTTGGCCTGACGGGCCTTGGGGTTCTGGCGTGACCATTCCAGTTCCTTCTTGAGGGTTTTGGCGCGCGATTCCTCGCCCTTGTGCTCAAGTTCCAGCCGCGCCTGCTTTTGTTCCATCCACGAGCTGTAATTGCCCTTGTACGGAATGCCAATGCCACGGTCGAGTTCCAGAATCCATTCGGCCGCATTGTCCAGAAAGTAGCGGTCGTGGGTGATCGCCACCACGGTGCCCGGATAGCGTTGCAAAAATTGCTCCAGCCAATCGACCGACTCTGCATCAAGGTGATTGGTAGGCTCGTCAAGCAGCAGCATGTCGGGATGGCTCAGCAACAGACGGCACAGGGCAACCCGGCGTTTTTCCCCCCCTGACAGCACACCAATGACCGCATCCCACGGCGGCAGGCGCAGCGCATCAGCGGCAATTTCCAGTTGATGTTCGGTGTCAGTGCCGGAGGTGGCAATGATGGCTTCCAAATCATGCTGTTCGGCCGCCAGTGCGTCAAAATCTGCATCCTCTTCGCCGTAGGCGATGTACACCTCTTCCAGCCGCGCCTTGGCGGAGAACACCCGGCCCATGCCGGCCTCGACGCTTTCGCGCACCGTCTGCGCCGGGTCAAGCTGCGGCTCCTGCGGCAAATAACCAATGTTCAGCCCCGCCATTGGTGTTGCTTCGCCTTCAATTTCCTTGTCAACACCGGCCATGATTTTCAGCAGGGTAGACTTGCCAGAACCATTCGTGCCCAGCACGCCAATCTTGGCACCCGGGAAAAAACTCAGCGAAATGTCTTTCAGAATATGCCGCTTGGGCGGCACGATCTTGCCGACACGGTTCATTGAAAATACGTATTGGGCCATAGGTCTTGTGCAGTCGAGTGTGTGAAATCGCCATTATCAGGGTTTGACCCGCTCGGGCAGGCATACCCTGATACAAAACATGACGAAATGGGCGCAGGCTCGTTCTGTGACAAATTTGGCAATGGCAAGCGAAATGGAGCAGCAATGGCGAAACGTTACAACCGGGATGCGCTGGTGGCGGGTGCATCCGGGCTGGTCGGGCGGGAAATTCTCACCTTATTGCTACGCGACACACATTACCAGTCGGTCGTCAGTGTCGGCCGACGCACATTGGCTATCGAGCATCCCAGGCTAGTTCAGCAAATCGTGGACTTTGCCAATTTGCCACGCCTGCCCAAGGTCGATGACGTGTTTATCGCCCTGGGAACCACCCTCAAGGTGGCCGGCAGCCAGGCCGCCTTCCGATCCGTTGATTACGATGCTATTGTGGCTGTAGCCCTTGCTGCCCATGCGTCAGGAGCTACTAAAATAGGAGTGATTTCGGCCGTTGGTGCGGCGGCTGGATCACGCCTTTTTTACAACCGGGTGAAGGGCGAGACAGAAGACGCACTGGCCCGGCTGGGCTTTGACAGCCTGGTGATTGCTCGGCCCTCATTGCTGGCAGGCCAGCGCGGGGCGCTGGGACAGCCAACCCGTACCGGCGAGCGCATCGGGCAGGTACTGATGCAGGCGCTCAAACCCCTGATGCCAGCTCGCTACCACGCAATCGAAGCGAGGGACGTGGCCTTTGCTTTGATCGAGTCGGTCAAGACTGATCGGCTGGGCACGCGCATCCTGCATTCGAGTGACATGCAGGGCGCATATTGCGGTGGCTGACTATTGGCAGATCCAGATAACAGATTGCGTTTCCCTATTAACCCGACATGTTGTTGCGTCGCTTTGCCGTGCTGCAGCGCTGTCTGCGGCTTCGCGCCTGATGTCGCACTGGTCTGGAAACACAATGACACCGCTGCAAGCCGCCTCACGCCAACTTGACGGATCGATCTTGCCATGGAGGAAAAAACGACATTATTCGCTTCAGCGACGACCAGCCGTGCAAGCCGTGCGACAATTCAACCGGTTGTAGGGCTTCAGTTGCCTGCAACGCCAGCAACTTGCTGGGAGTCGTAGTCACCTGCAACTCCACTTTTGATCCCATCTGCCTTTGACTGAATTGGCGCACAAGCACCAAAACAGGCCGATGCCCTGGCGCCCTCAGATGGGGTGCATCTCTAATGAAATTTGAAGAATTAAATCTGGCTCCGGCCATTATCAAAGCTGTGCTTGAGCAAGGCTACGAGACCCCGACCCCGATTCAGGCGCAGGCAATTCCGCTGGTGCTGGCCGGGCAGGATCTGCTTGGTGGCGCGCAAACCGGCACCGGCAAAACGGCCGCCTTCGTGCTGCCCATGCTCGATAAATTAAGTGCTG
>DAOSLL010000290.1:0-5463 GCA_035368905.1 Rhodoferax sp. | reverse complement strand
CGCCAGTGTCGCCAGAATGTCGGCGTTTTCGACAAATCGCAAGGCTGGTGGCAGGCCAGACCCTTCTTTTTTCATCTTTTGATCTGCCGCCTGCTCCGGTCGCCAGTCGGCCACTGCCGCTGTCGCTACAAAAATGCGAGCTGCCTGCGCATGTTCCATAACGGCTGAGAGCATATTTGATGCTGAACGCACGTCCACCCGAAGGACTCCGCGCGGGGTTGGCAGGCTGACCGGGCCTGCCACCAGCGTGACGGCAGCACCGGCCTCACGCGCTGCCCTGGCAATTGCAAAGCCCATCTTGCCACTGGACAAGTTGGTGATGCCGCGCACCGGATCAATCGCCTCGTAAGTGGGGCCGGCGGTGATCAGCACTGGTTGACCAGCCAACAGCTTGGGCTGAAAAAAGGCAATCAGGTCTTCGAGCAGTTCGTGCGGCTCCAGCATGCGCCCGTCGCCGTTTTCGCCACAGGCTTGGTCACCAGCACCCACCCCCAGCACGGTCGCACCATCAGCCGCCACTTGAGCCAGATTGCGCCGGGTGGCCGGGTGTGCCCACATCTCGCGGTTCATGGCCGGGGCGATCAGCAAGGGCACGGCTTGTGCTGGCCGGGCCAGACACATCAGGCTCAGCAAATCATCGGCCTGGCCCTGCGCCAAACGGGCGATGAAGTCTGCACTGCACGGTGCCAGCAGCAGCGCATCGGCTTCGCGGCTCAGATTGATGTGCGCCATGTTGTTGGCAACACGGGCATCCCACTGCGAACCGTACACCACATGTTGGCTCAAGGCCTGCATCGTGACCGGCGTGATGAACTGCTCGGCAGCGGCCGTCATCACCACCTGCACGGTGGCACCGGCCTTGATCAACAGGCGGCACAGCTCGGCAGCTTTGTAACAGGCAATGCCGCCAGTAAGACCCAAAACAATGTGTTTTCCAGCTAAATCTTTCATGCGTGGCAATGTAACAGAGCGCCCGGCGGGCTCGGGGCGATTGCAATCGCCAGCAGGCTGTCTGGCCCCTTTGAAGCGGGTAGCGAGAATCGACCCCGGTGTGGGGTGCCGGATTTCCAGGTTTGCAGCCCGGTTGGGGGGTCGAAACACCGGTGCCAAAGCGTCCGCCGCGGTGGGCTCGCAACCGTTGCGCCATCAATCCAACCGGCCACCTGGCGACGCACGGCATGGCAACTGGGTCGTGCGCTTGCTCACAAGCCCGGTCACACGACCCAATTGCCAGCGCACTTGCCGAAGTACTTCATCGAAAGCGGTCGCTCCGAAAGACGTCGGAGACTTGGCCAACGTCAGGTTCATGTTTGCAGGCGAGCCCGCAAGCCGCAGAGAAATAGGCCAGGCCATCAGCAATTACAGTGGCGTTGGGTGTCAAGTGCTGTTGGATCCGGTTCTTGACTTGTGCGTGGCCAAGAGGGTGGGCAGCAGCACACATTCCTCGGACAGCCGCCAGCGGCAATGGGGCGTTCATCTGTCTCACAGTTTTTCATGATCGGCAAAAGCGTCGTCAACTCAGTTGACGCGGCGACACCTTGCTGGCTTGGGTCAAGGAGAATCCCGCAGTTCGGTCACCTTTGGTGGCTGCGGAGGTTGATATCCACCGCACTGATGAACAAGGCAACCTCGCATGGTCGCCAATAGCAGCCAGTTTGTTGGAAATCTCGCCAAACCGGCAGGACGTGTTAGATGGCTTTGCCAAACATTTTCGTCCGATGTGTTGGAGTGGCAGCATTGCCAACGTTCTTCAGCCCTACCAAGGGTTGCTCACTCAACTGGGGAAGGGCGTGGACGCAGGCATTGCGATGTGGGCGAAAGAACAGCTCGCGCAAATGAATCAACGGATTAGCCAGGAACGCTGGCGTGAACAAACGACCGATGAGCGATTCGAGTGAGCAAATTACCCGATAGCCCTTTATCAGCAAGTATTGATAGCTCTTAACCTTATAGCAACTTTTCATCAACAGAACATTGTGAGTGTATTGAGCCAAGTTTTAAAAAGTATCATGGGCATCCAATCCCCAAGGAGAAATCTGAATGCGACCCTCTGAGGCACTGCAAGCCCACCGCGAAGCCATCCGCAGTATTGCCCTGCGTCATCGCGTGACCAACGTCCGGGTGTTCGGTTCGGTGGTGCACGGTGACGACACTGAAGAAAGTGACCTGGACCTGCTGGTTGAGCCAACAGGTGAAACCACCATGATGGACATTGCCAAAATTCAATTGGAATTGGCGCAATTGCTCAAAGTGGCGGTAGATGTGCTGACACCAAAGGCCCTGCCACCCAAGTTTCTGGAGCAGGTAATTGCCGAGGCACAGGCACTGTGAGTCACTCCGAAGCCTTGCGCGTTATAGTTTATCTGGACCACATCGTGCAGGCCATTGACCGCATCCACCGTTATGTGGATGACATGACCGAACTCACCTTTCTTGGTGATGAGAAGACGCAAGATGCAGTCGTCAGAAATTTTGAAATTCTGGGTGAGGCGGCGCACAACCTAGAGGTTTTTCATGCCGAATTTGCGGCTACGCACCCGCAAGTTCCCTGGGCTTTGATGTACACCATGCGCAATCGCGTTGCCCACGGTTATTTCAAGGTGGATTTCGAATTGGTGTGAAAAACAATTCATGCTGATTTGCCAGAACTGCGGAGTCAGGTGTTGGCGCTGGTTACCCCTCAAGCAACTTGATATTGTTTGTTCCTCAGTGGGCTGTATCACTTGCAGTGCTGGCGTGGCACTCAGCGCTTGCCCGCAGGCAACCCTGCTTCACCGCCGCCTCACACTACCTCGCCAACCTGCGACTGTTCACCAAGGCCACCCCCCAACAGCGAGCGAGGCAATGCCGATGAGACACCACTGACTGTCGCGCTGCTGCGCGGTTGGCACACCCGCTTTCAGGTCGCTCAGGGGTTTTTGATCTCTGACCCGGCGCGCAGGTAAAACCACCAGTTCAGCACCAGACACAGTGCGTAAAAGATGGCAAAGCCGTACATCGCGGTCTGAGGTGTGCCAGCCTTGATCTGCGCACCAATCACCACCGGCGCAATAAAGGCACCGTAAGCGGCCACCGCAGAGGTCCAACCCAGCACCGGGCCGGCTTGCTGGCGGTCAAAGATGACGCCGATGGTGCGAAAAGTTGAGCCGTTGCCAATGCCGCTGGCCGCAAATAACAACACAAACAACCACATGAAGATCTGGAAATACTGCTCTGGTGTGGCCGATGCGTAGGCCTGCATCATCACATAACCCACCGCGCCAGAGGCCGCCACCATCACGGCAGAGATCACCTGGGTGACGATTGAGCCGCCCATCTTGTCCGAAATCCAGCCGCCAATCGGCCGCACCAGCGCGCCGACAAACGGGCCAATCCAGGCATAGGTCAGCGCCGACACCGCGTTGGGGTTTTTCAGCGTGTGCTGCATCACACCAGCCGCATCGGGCACATGGCTGATGCCAAAAATCACCGTGATGGCCAGCGGCAAGGCCATCGAGAAACCGATGAACGAACCAAAGGTGACGATGTACAGCGCTGTAAGTGACCAGGTGTGTTTGTTGCCGAAAATGGCAAACTGCTTGCTGATGCTGTCCTTCATGGTGCCAAAGGCGGTGAACTTCATCACCATCAGGGTGCTGAAGATGATCAGCGGCATTGCCACCCACATGTTGAGTAAACCCAGCCCGGTCGGTTGGGGCAGGTACAGGTACAGGCCCAGACCGGCCGGCACAAACGACAGGGTGTAAATCCAGATGATTTTCAAGAACGCACTCAGGGTGCCACCAATGTTGGGTGACACCGTGCTCAGGTTGTTCATGCCCCACAGCGCCAGCGCTGAGAGCGGAATCAAAGACAGCAGCCAGGCAAAACCGGCGTTCTGAATCCAGGTCGGGGTACCGGCGGCAATTTTGCCCAGAATCCAGCCACTGTCTTTCACCAGCGTCATCGACTCACCGCCAAAGCTGCCAAACAGGCTCAGGGTCATCACCAGCGGAATCACGATCTGCATGGTGGTCACACCAAAGTTGCCCAGTCCGGCGTTCAGGCCCAGCGCCGTGCCTTGCAGCCGTTTGGGGAAAAAGGTGCTGATGTTGGACATCGAACTGGCAAAGTTGCCACCGCCCACGCCCGACCACAAGGCCATCAACTGGAACACCCACAACGGCCATTCCTTGTGCTGCAGTGCCAAACCAGTGCCAATGGCCGGTGCCAGCAGCATGGCGGTGGTCAAGAAAATGGTGTTGCGCCCACCGGCAACGCGGATCAAAAACGACGCGGGAATCCGCATGGTGGCACCGGCCAGCCCCGAAATCGCGGTCAGGGTGAACAACTCAGCCTGCGAAAACGGAAAACCCAGGTTGAGCATCTGCACCGTGATGATGCCCCACATGCCCCAGATGGCAAAGCCGCATAACAGGCTGGGAATCGAAATCCACAGGTTGCGGTAGGCGATCTTTTTACCCGTGGTCTCCCAGAACTGGGTGTCTTCCGGTCGCCAGTCGGCAATGTCGGCTCTTGACGTTGTGGTTTGATTCATACAGTCTTTCAGTTGGAAGAAAATTGGGCTTGCAGCTCGGGCGGGCTCTGGTGCGCCAGGTATTCCTTGGCCCGCACTTCGGTCCAGTACATCCAGATCAAGGACACCCAGACCACGCCATACATCAGCATGAAGGCACTGGAACGGATGCCGGTCAGGTCCATCAGGGCACCAAACATGATCGGCAAGAGGAAACCGCCCATGCCACCAGCCAGCCCGACGATGCCGCTGATGGTGCCGATGTTGTGCGGGTAGTCATCGCTGATGTACTTGAAGACACTGGCCTTGCCAAATGCCCAGGCAATGCCCAGCGTGAACATCAGGATGGTGAACAGATAGACATTCAGGCCGATGTGAAAGGTCTTGGGGCCGGTGATGGTGGTGATGGTGAAGTCGGTTTGCGGGTAACTCAGCAGGAACAGGCAGACCCAACTCACCCACAACACCCACCAGGTCATGGCATGCGCGCCATATTTGTCCGACAACCAGCCACCGACTGCCCGCAACACGCCGCCGGGCAATGAAAAACACGCGGCCAGCAGCGCCGCGGTGCGAATGTCCAGGCCAAATTCGCCCACGTAGTACTGCACCATCCACAGCGACAAAGCCACGTAGCCGCCAAACACAATGCTGTAGTACTGGCAGTACTTGATGACTTTGGGGTCTTTCAAAGACTTGAGCTGGTCGCGGAAGGTGACGTGGCTGGGCACCAGATGGCCGGGGTCGCTGTGGCTGAAGAACCAGAACAGCAGCACCGTGCCCAGCATGATGCCGGCATAGACTTGCGGCACCATGGTCCAGCCAAAACCCACCACCAGCGCGGGTGCCAGGAACTTGTTCACCGCCGACCCGGAGTTGCCCGCACCATAAATGCCCATGGCAAAACCTTGCTGCGATTTCGGGAACCAGCGGGCCACGTAGGGGGT
>DAOSLL010000289.1:0-5483 GCA_035368905.1 Rhodoferax sp. | reverse complement strand
ACCGCATTATCCACATCGCACCTGTGTTGGAGCTGCGCCATTGCCATGCAGCCCCGAAAGCCGCGCCAGGCGCATGCTTCCAGCCTCCATATTGTGCCTTCTGCCAGCCGGAAATTCAACTGCTTCAGGCGATCTCTGCTTCTTTCGTGCGGCAGCGGCCACAGATTTCGGACCGGTTAAACCGGATAAACCTTGATTGGTCGTGTTGCCACCGGGAAGCCAGCGGCACCGAGCGTATCGGCAATGGCCTTGTTGGTGTCGAAATACACCTGCCAATAGTGCTCGGTATGGCAATGCGGACGTACCGCCAGTTTGGGCCCGAATTCGTTGAACTCCAGAATCTCAACGTCTACGGCAGGTGACTTGACGATGTTGGGAACATTCGATACGGCCTCTTTCAGCAACGCAATTGCCTTGTTGACATCGGCACTGCCTGCCAGTTGCGCGACCAGTTCGACCCGCCGATGGGCGTTGGCCGAAAAGTTCTTGATGTCACCACCCATCACCTTGCCGTTGCCAACAATGGTTTTGACGTTGTCGGGGGTGTTCAGCGTGGTGCCAAACAGGCCCAGTTCCAGCACGGTGCCTTCAACGCCGGCCACCATCACATAGTCGCCCACTTGGTAGGGGCGCAGCACCAGCAGAAAAATGCCGGAGGCAAAGTTACCCAGCAACCCGCTCCAGGCCGCTCCAATGGCCACACCGGCACCTGCCACCAGGGCCGCAAACGAAGTCGTTTCGACACCAAAGTAGCCCAAAATGGCGACCACCAGAATGATGTTGAGCGACACCGTGATGAAACTTACCAGGTAGCGCTGCACGGTGGGGTCAAGTTTTTGCCGGGTCATGCCCGCGCCGACCAGCGTTGTCACGATGCTGATCAGCCAGCGGCCGACCACAAAAACCGCAATCGCGCCCAGCGCCTTGAGTCCAAAAGCCACCAATATTGGTTGGGCTTGTTCAATCCAGGTTGTAACTTTTCCAGTATCCATGTTCACTCCTTGTCAACTTTGGTTGGTACATCTGTCTGCCAAATAGCGATTGAGCCACTACGGCCTTGCTATTTGGTTGCTGTCACCGGTGCTTGCCCGGCTTGCTTGACCAGCGGCTGCATGCTACCAGCCTGACCTGGCCAGCATCTGCAGGCACCACTACTTCAGGCGCAGCGGATTGTGTTGCGCCCTGCCGCCTTGGCCTGGTACATGGCCACGTCCGCGTTTTTCAGAATGTTGTTGACATCGCTGGTCTGGTCTCCAAACACAAAAACGCCAATGCTGGCGGACCCATGGTGAATGATCGTTGTCGGCTGTTGACCCTCCGCGGTCAGTGTCAGGTGATAGGGTTCAGACAAGCTGCTGCCGATTTTTTCCGCTACGGCTTGCGCCAGTATGCTGGACTGCGCCTTGTCCCGGTCCAACTCGCACAGCATCACGACAAATTCGTCGCCGCCAAAGCGGGCCACGGTATCGGCCTTGCGCACGCAGGCTTTGAGCCGAACAGCAACTTCAACCAACAGACTATCACCCGCCGCGTGGCCATGCAGGTCGTTGATCTGCTTGAAGTTGTCCAGATCCAGAAACATCAGCGCTCCGAAAAAGCCGTTGCGCTGGCTACCGATCAGGCACTGACCCAGGCGATCACTGAGCAGGCGGCGATTGGGCAGTGCGGTCAGCGCGTCATAAAACGCCAGTTGGCGGATCTGGTCTTCCATTTGCTTGCGCTCGGTGATGTCCTGGATAGTGCCCTGGACCTTGCGCACCCGCCCCTGTGCGTCACAGCTTACCTTGCCCAGCCCGTGAACCCAACGTTCGGCCTGGTCGCTTTGACGGATGATGCGAAAGACTTTGTCGAAAGTCTGGCCCCCACCAAGGATGTCCTGGTTGAAATACCTGACCAGCAGCTTTCGATCCTCGGGATGCAGCAGTGCCGTCCAGCCCTGCGCGGTGTGCTGGTAGTTTTCATCAATGCCAAGCAAGGTGTTGAGCACGTCGGAGCTGGTCCAGGCGTTGGCGCTCAGATCGAACACATAGCTGCCTAGCCCGGCGATCTGTTGCGCTTCGCGCAAGCGTTGTTCGCTTTGCAACAGTGCACGTGTGCGCTGCTCAACCTTCTGTTCAAGTGATGTGTAAGAGTCGTGCAACTGATCGGCCATGCGGTTGAATTCATCGCCAAGCTCTTCCAGTTCATCGCCAGTACGCAGCACGATGTGCTGGTTGAAAACACCCTGGCCAATCCGCTTGGCGCCATCGCGCAGCGCCTGGATTGGCGACACCATCTTGCGCACCAGTACCACGGTCGCCAACACCGTCAGGACCATGCCGACCAAAACCAGCAAAGCGCTTTGTACCGCCTGACTGACCAGCGGCGCGTAGGCCTCGCTCAGTGACTGCTCGACAAAAACAAACCAGTTCAGGTACGGAATCAGGCCGAAGGAAGTCAATACCCGCCTGCCTTCCAGATCGTGCCCATCGACATCGGCCAAACCGGTCTCGGAGCGGTTCCGCAGGGCCGTTTGCACCTGTGGTAACACGGCCATGTTGGTATGTTTGAGCACCAGGCCAATGTCAGGATGAGCAATCAGGTGTCCCTGCTCATCGACCACATAGGCTAGCCCGGATTCACCCGACTTAATGCGTGAAATGCCATCCAGCAGAAATTCCAGATCCACTTCGGCAACGGTGATGCCAGCCGCCGGTGGACCTACCGTCATCGCAATGGTCATGTAAAGCGCGCCATCAAGCAGGTAAACCTGACTGCGGTATGGTCGTCCCGACTTCACCTCGGCAAACCATTTGGCATCTGAAAAATCACGCCCGCTGCCGACCACATCGGGGGTGCGTCGCGACACCTGCAAGACCTCTTTGCCGTTCGGTTCAAGCAGCCGGATGACCTTGAAGGCGGGGGTTCGGCGCAGCATCTGGATTTCGGCCTTGCGCTGGTCCAGTGCCAGGCCACCGCTTTCGGGTTCGGCAGTGGCAATCATCTTCTGTTCCAGGTCGGTCAAATACTGGGCGATGCGCTGTGCCGCTGACTGGGCCTTTTCCCGCTGCAGCCGTATCAGAGCCTGCTTGTTTTCCTGGTACGAAAAGCTGATGCCCAGCAAACCGCTTGCCAGCAGCGAAAAGCCGACCAGGGCGCTGAAGATCAACGCATATTTTTTGAAGAGCTTGCTGCCCATGGGTTTGCGGTATTGGCCAGAGTCAGCTCACATACTGGCGATGTGCAACGACGCAGCGTGCTTCACAAGCTGACGAGCCACATGTGGAAGTTACTGATAACCACGTCCCTAGTCAAACGGCTTGTCGTTGGGATTGTTGAACAGCTCGGCCATTGCCGCGCTGAACGGCACTGCGTAGTTGATGCCTTTGGGTGGAATCGGCGACTGCAGCCATTTTTGGTAAAGCAGCCGGGCTTCGCCTGATTTCATGAGCCGGGCAATCTCCTGATCGACCAATTCCTTAAATTTCGGGTCATCCCGGCGCATGAAGCAGCCATAGGCTTCAAACGACTGGGGCTTGCCGGTCACCACCCAATCATCGGGGCGCCAGGTTTGGTGGATGGCGGTGTAGAGCAGCACATCGTCCATCATGAAGGCATCGGCGTGGCCAGCTTGCAACACCGAAAAGGGCGTGTCGCCACGGTCGAACGTGGTCACGATGTTGATGCGGCGGTCTTGTTCGGCATTCATCTTGCGCAGCATCTTCTCAGAAGTCGAGGCCGCAAAAGTGACCACATTTTTGCCGGTCAAGTCGGAAAACTCCTTGATGCCTGAGTTCTTGCGCGTCATCAGGCGCGAGCCGGCGATGAAAATGGTGTTGGAAAAGGCCACCAGCTTTTCACGCTCGGTGGTATGGGTGGTGGCACCGCAGCTCAGGTCAGCAGTGCCGTTTTGCACCATCGGAAAACGGTTTTGCGTGGTGAACGGCACCCGCTTGATCTGCAGCGCTGGCAGTTTGAGTTCGCGTTTGACAGCATCCGCAATTTTTGTCGCCACATCATAAGAGTAGCCGACGGGCTGACCGTCGGCATCCAGGTAAGTAAAAGGCGGCGTGGACTCATGAAAGCCCAGTGCGATTGAACCGCTGTCGGCAATCTTGCGCAGTGTGGCACCCCTGTCCTGTGCCTGCGAAGCACCAAAGGCCAGCAGCAAGATCATGGTTGTGAGCAAACGGGTCGCGAATCGGGACATGTTGGGTGCCTCTGTTTTTGTGCTGCGTGCAGGACGCTAAACGGCAATGGTAGCAATTGTGCGCAGCCGGTTCGCCAAGTGCAAACAAACCTAAGCGGACAATTTGCGCAGATGCCCGAATGTGCCCCTGCTGAGACCAACTGGAACTGCTGGAAACCGGTGCGCCGAAGCACATCGGCAAGGTCGGCGCTGATGTGCGCTGGTCAGGTGCCAGACGCCAGATTTACGGTGGAAGGGGTTACTACCAGACGCTGGACGTGGAACCGTCTGAACCACCGGTCGGCCGCAGTGCCGTTACCATCGCGTGCATGAACAAAGCAAGCCTCTGCGCCAAGGCCGCCTGTCCCTGTGACAGTGGGCAGACCTATGTTGACTGCTGTGGCTTGTGGCACGCACATTTTGATCAAGGTGAGTTTGCCCCGACCCCTGAAGCACTGATGCGTTCGCGCTACAGCGCCTATGTGCTGGGCCTGATTGACTATTTGCTGGCCACCTGGCATCCCTCGACCTCGCCGGGTGAACTTGAACTGTCGCCAGTGAAATGGTTGGGGCTGGAAGTGCGCCACGCGCAGGACAGCGGCGCTGCCGGGGTGGTGGAGTTTGTCGCACGGTACCGCGATGCCGGGCGCGCTGTGCGTCTGCATGAGATCAGCCGCTTTGTCCGCGAGGACGGGCGCTGGACCTATATTGATGGGCAGATGCAAGAACCTGAAATGGGTCATGCTGGCAGTGGCACACCTCGCCACAACGGTTGATCCGTGCCACCGTTTGCAATAATATCAGTAGCTAACAGCGCAATCCACATAAGGGCTGCAGGCAAAATTGATGTATAGATCAGGCCCCGAGCCTGGCATAGTGCTGACCACGCTGAACGTGTCTGCCAAAGTGGCTCCCGGACTTGAGACAAAAACATGCGATGTCTTCACATCCGGATGTTCCAGAGATCATGCGTGAAACGAAGAAGCGCAAAACGCACACGCCGCGGCGCAAAGCCGAGCTTGGTTAAGTGGGCCTGCGCAGCGGCAAGACCATCAACCAGATTGCCAAGGAATTTCATGTCAATCCGATGCCGGTTGGCCTTTGGAAGAAAGCTACCCAGGAACGGGTCAAGCCACTGTTCGAGCCAAAGCGTGGTCCCAAGGCAATTGATACAAACAGAGAACCTGATCGGCTGCAAAGCGAAAATGGCTGCCTCAAATTGGCGGTCAATTGGCTCAAAAAAAGGTCCGTGCTGAGCCCCTCATCAAGCGCCAGGACTGGATCGACATGAAAGACGACCTGGCTACCAATTGCT
>DAOSLL010000288.1:0-5497 GCA_035368905.1 Rhodoferax sp. | reverse complement strand
TGGCGGCCACCGACAAGTCCCGCATCATGGAGCAACTGCCGCCGCGCGGTTTCAACATAACGCTTGACCGCTTTCTCGACGGTTACGATGGGGCTGCCATCTTGGTCAACCCGCGCAAGGTGGAGGTGCTGGTCTCTGACAAGGGCATGCCAGATGTGGGATGGATCGTGGCGGCGGTGCTGCCGACCAAAGAAGCCTTTGCCCCGATTAGGGCAATGCAGCGGCGCCTGCTGTTGGCCACCCTGCTGCTGACGCTACTGGCTGGTGCCCTCACCTGGTGGATGCTGCGCCGCCAACTGGCACCCATGTTGACCACAGTTCAAACTCTGGCCAAACTGGCAGACAACCAAACGGTACCGCAAGCCCTGGCTATCGCTCGCCAGGATGAAGTTGGCGACATGGTGGCCGGTTTCAACCAGCTTTTGAAAACCCTGGCTCAGCATGAAACCGCATTGAGCGAGAGTGCCAACCGTTACTGCCAACTGGTGGACGATCTGGCGATCGGCCTTGTCATCCATTCGCCAACCGGAGAAGTCATCATGAGCAACCAGTTGGCGCTGGAACTGCTGGGTGTCACTGAAGACCAGTTGTTGGGCAAAACCTCGCTGGACCCAAGTTGGGATGTGATTCATGAAGATGGGGCGCCCTTCACGGGTCAGACCCACCCGGCACCACAAGCCATAGCCACCGGCCAGGCGATTGAAAACGTAGTGATGGGCGTGTTTCGGACGACCACGCAAAGCCGGGTCTGGTTGCTGGTCACCGCCAAGCCGCAATGGCACTCCGACGGTAGCCTGCAACAGGTGGTTGTCACTTTCAGCGATATCAGTCAGCGCAAGCAAGCCGAAGCGGCCCTGGCGAAAAGTGAAACCTTCAAGAACACCATCCTGAATTCCCTGACCGCCCAGATTGCGGTGGTGGATGCCAGTGGTGTCATTCAAGCCGTCAATGACACCTGGCGGCGCTTTGCGCAGGACAACAGCAGCGAACCTGACCAGGCTGCGCGGCTCACCGGCATCGGCAGCAACTATCTGGCTGCCTGCGAAGACAGCCAACCGGCGCAGAACCAGGATGCGGTCGATGCCCGCAGCGGCATCCAGGCCGTGCTGGACGGTCGCCTGCCCAGTTTCAGCCTGGAATACCGGTGCAACTCGCCGCAGCAAAAGCGCTGGTTTTCCATGACCGTGGTACCACTTGGCCAGGACGTGCGCGATGGTGCAGTCATCACCCACACCGACATCACCCAGCTCAAGCAGATCACCGAGTCCAAGCAACACCGCAGCCACATTCTCGAAATGCTGGCCAACGACCAGCCAGTGGCGACTATTCTTGATGCGCTAGTGAGGGGTGTTGAGCGACTTCAACTCAACGCAATTGCCAGCGTGTTGTTGCTCAGCAGCGACGGCCGCCACCTTGAACGTGCGATTGCGCCGAGCTTGCCCGTTTTTTTCATTGACGCATTTGAAGGCATTGAGATCGGCATGGGCGTGGGCGCTTGCGGCACATCGGCATTTACCGGAAAACGCGTGGTGGTGGAAGACATCGCCAGCCACCCGTTTTGGCTGCCTTACAAGGAGTTGGCTGCTCGCGCCGGGCTGGCTTCGTGCTGGTCGCAGCCGTTTCGTGCCGCCAACGGCCAGTTGCTGGGGACATTTGCCATTTACCAGCCCACTGCGCACGAACCCAGCGCTTATGACATCAGCCTGATCGAACAGTCGGCCCAATTGGCCAGCATCACGGTCGAAAGAAGTCTGGCGCTGCAACAACTGCACGACAGCGAAGCACGCTTTCGCAGCATGATGGAAGACATTGCCGGCGTGGCGGCGCAAGGCTACACGATGGACGGTACCGTGACCTTCTGGAACCATGCCTCCGAAAAACTCTATGGCTACAGCGCCGAGGAAGCCTTAGGCCACAATCTGCTGGACCTGATCATTCCGCCCGAGATGCACGACGGCGTGAAGGCCGCCATGGCCGAGATGATCGAAACGGGTCAGCCAATACCCGCTGGCGAGTTGCCGCTCAAGGCCAAAGATGGCTCTGTGGTGCCGGTGTTTTCCAGCCATGCGCTGGTCAAACCCGTCGGTGGCTCGCCCGAGTTATTTTGTCTGGACATTGACCTGACCGAGCGCAAGCAAATGGAAGAGCAGGTACGCCGACTGGCCTTCTTTGACCCGCTCACCAAACTGCCAAACCGGCGTCTGCTCGATGACCGGCTGAAGCAGACCATGGCCGCCAGTGCCCGCACCGGGCGGCATGGCGCGCTGGTGTTTCTGGATCTGGACAACTTCAAACCGCTCAATGACACCCACGGCCATGAAGTGGGCGACCTGCTGCTGATCGAAGTGGCGCACCGGCTCAAGGCCTGCGTGCGCGAGGTGGACACGGTGGTACGTGTCGGCGGCGACGAATTTGTCGTGATGCTCGGCGAGCTCAAGACCGATCGGGACGAGTCGGCCCTGCAGGCCAACCTGATTGCCGAGAAGATTCGACTGACCCTGGCCGAACCTTATGCATTGACCGTCCGGCACGAGGGCCAACCCGACCAAACCGTGCTGCATCAATGCTCAGCCAGCCTGGGTGTGGCGCTGTTCTCCAACCACGACACCAGCCAGATCGACATCCTGAAATGGGCCGATGCCGCCATGTACCAGGCCAAGCATGAGGGGCGCAACCGGGTGCGGTTTCATGACTTGAACAATGCAGGTAACCAATGAAGACCAGCCGCGTTGATGCCAACGCCAGCAACGCCATCGGGTCGGCCCGAACCTGGGGCATCAGCACCGTGCTGACCTGCCTGTCGCTGTTGCTGTTGTTGCCCCTGCTGGCCTTTCTGTTGCACTGGCTCAGCGACCAAGGCCAGCGCATTCAGGGCAGCACCGAATCGGCTGCCATGAATCTGGCGCAAATTTCGGCGCACACGCTGGAGCGCCAGCTCAGCGACACGCAGCAATTTTTGGCAACAATGGCTGCGCGCCCCAATGTGCGTGCGCTCGATGTCAGCCGCTGCGACCCGGTGTTTGGTGATTTCCACAAGTCTCACCCCGGCTTTACCGTACTGACCACCACCACCCTGGACGGCAAGGTGGTTTGCGGGTCGTTGGGAAATTCGGCCAATCGCCCGAGCCTGACTGCTCCGCTGACAACCACCCAGCGCGCTGGTGCGCCACAGTTTCAGCTTGGACGGGCGCAAAAGGGGAGCATCAGCGGACTCTGGGTGCTGCCAATCAGTCTGCCGCTGCTGGACGATAGCGGTGCCGCGCAGGGTGCGATTGCCGCCTGGATCAACCTGACGCGTTTGAGCCCGCTCAACGAAAGCACCTTGAACCGTATGCCCACAGACACCATCAGCACGGTGTTTGACGACAACGGTGTCATTTTGGCCCGCTCGCGTGATGCCGACCAGCGTGTTGGCGAAGACCGCACTGGGTTTCCCCAGGCTTCGCAGGCGATCAAGCAACGTGAAGGGTTTTTTCAGACCACATCGCAGGCAGACGGCATTCACCGGCTCTACGCAGTGGTGCCGGTGGAAGGCACGCGCTGGGTTGTGTCAGTCGGCATTCCGACTGCTGCCATGGACACCGAGCTGGCGCAGGACCGGCACCAGGGTTACACCCTGTTTGGGGGTGCCGTTTTGTTTACCGGGTTGATGTTGTGGCTGGTCTGGCACTATGTGTTGCGACCGATACAGCGGGGTGCGGCAATTGCCCAGGCGGTCAAAGGGGGTGATCTGCAACGCCGCATACCGATGAACAGGGTCGGGCGCATCAGCGAGTTCAAAAGCATGGCCAATGACTTCAATACCATGCTGGACACCTTGGTGGCTGACCGGGAAAGGCTGGCACAGAATGAGGCTGACTTGCGCACCCTGTTTACCGAAATGCGCAGTGGTTTTGCGGTTCACGACCTGATTTGTGATGAGGCGGGCACACCAGTTGACTACCGCTTTGTCGCGGTCAACCCGGCGTTTGAAGCCATGACCGGCTTGCGCGCCGACAAACTGATTGGTAAACGGGTTCTAGAGGTACTGCCGACAACCGAGCCGGTATGGATCGAGCGCTATGGCCATGTGGCCCTGACTGGCGAGGCGACCATCTTTGAAAGCTACAGTGCCGCCCTGAACAAGTACTTTGACGTCAGCGCTTTTCGCACACGCCCCGGCCAATTCGGCGTGATGACGCTCGACATCACTGAGCGTCGGCTGGCAGAAATGGCACTGACGCGCGAAAGAGCCTTGCTGCGCCGGGTGATAGACACTATTCCCGACCTGATTTTTTTCAAGGATGTTCAGGGCCGCTACTTGGGCTGCAACAAGGCGTTTGAAGCCTTTGCCGGGCGGACCGAGCAGGCGCAGGCCGGCAAGACCGACTTTGATTTTTTTGATCACGAGACCGCCAGTTTCTTTCGCGAGCAGGACCAAAAAATGCTGCAAAGTGGCGACGTACGGCAAAACGAAGAATGGGTGAACTACCCGGATGGCCATCAGGTGCTGCTGCAAACGATCAAGACGCCGTTCACCGATGCCAGCGGCGAGTCCATTGGCGTGTTGGGCATCAGCCGTGACATCACTGCATTGCAACAGGCGCAGGTGGAGATCAAGGCCAGCAATGAGACCTACCAGGCGATTCTGGCCACTGCGCTCGACGGCTTCTGGATTGCCGACGTGCAGGGCCAATTGCTGGAGGTGAACAACGCCTATGCGGCCATGTCGGGCTATTCGCGCGACGAGTTGCGGGGCATGTACATCTTTGATCTGGACGCAGAAGAATCGCCCGAGGTCGTCCTTCGCCGCAGTCAGCGGCTCCAGTCAAGCGGCAGCGACCTTTTCCAGACGCGGCATCGGCGCAAAAACGGCGAGTTGTGGGATGCCGAGGTCAGCGCCTACTACTGGAAAAAGCAGAACCGGCACTTCGTCTTCATCCGTGATATCACCCAACGAAAACAAGCTGAAGGCCAGTTGCAGCAAGCCGCAGCCGTCTTCGAGAACACTCAGGAGGGCATGATGGTGACCGACCTGCAAGACACCATCGTTCGGGTCAACCCGGCCTTCACCGCGCTAACGGGTTTCAGCGCCGAAGAAGCCATCGGCAAAAAGCCGTCGATACTGAACTCGCCGAACCAGGATGTGTCGCTTTTTGTATTGATGCGCAGGAACCTGGCGCGTCATGGCCATTGGAAGGGCGAAATCATCAACCGCCGCAAAGATGGCACAGATTTCTCGCAGTGGATGACCATTTCGGCCATTCTGGACTCGGCCAACCAGATCAGTCACTATGTCTCGACCTTCACTGACATCTCGCAACTCAAGGAGGCACAGGCCAAAATCCACAGCCTGGCTTTTTTTGATCCGCTGACCCAGTTGCCCAACCGCCGCCTGCTGCTCGACCGCCTGCACCGGGCGGTGGCCCTGTGCGCCCGGCGCAAAAGTTGCGGTGCCGTGCTGCTGATCGACCTGGACAACTTCAAGCTGCTCAATGACACCGAAGGCCATGAGGCA
>DAOSLL010000287.1:0-5531 GCA_035368905.1 Rhodoferax sp. | reverse complement strand
CCTCGTCAGGCCCGCAAATCTACCGCAGTGGCTTCACCACCGACACCAATGAACTCGATGTGATTTATGGCGGGGAAAAGCGCCTGTTCAAATCGATCCGCGAGATTCTGGAAAAGTACAACCCGCCTGCCGTGTTTGTGTACCAGACCTGCGTCACGGCGCTGGTGGGCGATGACATTGAAGCGGTGTGTCAACGTGCCACCGAGAAGTTTGGCAAGCCCATTATTGCGGTCAATGCCCCCGGTTTTGCCGGCATCAAGAACCTGGGCAACAAGCTCGGGGCCGAAGCCCTGCTGGACTACGTGATCGGCACGGTGGAGCCTGAGTTCACCACGCCGTATGACATCAACATCATTGGCGAGTACAACCTGGTAGGCGAGCTGTGGCAGGTCAAGCCATTGCTGGACGGCTTGGGCATCCGCATTCTGTCTTGCATAGCGGGTGATGGGCGTTACAACGACATTGCCAGTGCCCACCGGGCCAGGGTCAACATGATGGTGTGCTCCAAGTCGATGATCAACATCGCCACCAAAATGGAGCAGCGCTGGGGCATTCCCTACTTTGAAGGTTCCTTCTACGGCATTGGCGACATGAGCGACACGCTGCGCCAGATTGCCAAGGTGCTGGTGCAGCAGGGGGCACCGGATGATTTGCTGGGCCGCACCGAGCGGCTGATTGAAGTTGAAGAGGCGCGTGCCTGGCAGCGCATCGAACACTTCAAGCAGCGCCTGGCCGGAAAACGCGTGCTGCTGATCACCGGCGGCGTCAAGTCCTGGTCGGTGGTGGCGGCGCTGCAAGAGGCAGGCATGGAGATAGTTGGCACCAGCGTCAAAAAATCTACCAGGCAAGACAAGGAAAAAATCAAGGAGATCATGGGTGACGATGCCCACATGATCGACAACATGACCCCGCGCGAGATGTACGACATGCTGCGCGATGCGCGGGCTGACATCATGCTCTCGGGCGGACGCAGCCAGTTTGTCGCGCTGAAAGCGCGCATGCCCTGGCTCGACATCAACCAGGAGCGTCACCACCCCTACGGCGGATATGAAGGCATGGTCGAGCTGGTGCGTGAGATTGACCGTGCCATTTACAACCCGGTCTGGCAGCAGGTGCGCATTCCGGCCCCTTGGGGTGATGACGGTGAAACCCTGGGCGCGGTGCTGCCCAGCGCGCGTCCGATGGACTTATTGACGGGAGTCGCCGCCAGGTCAATGGACCATTCGGCTGAAGAGCTACCGGTCTGAACCACCCCTACTGAAAGCAATGCAATATGGCCAGCGTCGTTGAATCCAAAAAAGCCTGCACGGTGAATCCGCTCAAGATGAGCCAGCCACTCGGGGCGAGTCTGGCATTTCTCGGGCTTGACGCCTGCATGCCGGTGATGCACGGCTCGCAGGGCTGCACCTCGTTTGGCCTGGTGCTGCTGGTGCGCCATTTCAAAGAGGCAATTCCGCTGCAAACCACGGCGATGAACGAGGTGAGTTCCATTCTGGGGGGCTATGACAACATCGAAGCCGCCTTGTTGAACATCCGCAAACGCGCAGCCCCCAAGATCATCGCCATCTGTTCCACTGGCTTGACCGAGACCAAGGGGGACGATGTCGATGGCTACATCGTCACGGTGCGCAAGCGCAAGCCGGAACTGGCCGACACCGAAATCATCTACGCCTCGACTCCCGACTATGTGGGCGGCTTTGAAGACGGCTACAAACATGCGGTGACCGCCATCGCCCGGGCGCTGGTCAAGCCGTTACCGGTCAACCCGAAGCAAGTCACGCTGCTGCCCGGCAGCCACCTGTCACCGGGTGACATTGACGAACTGCGCGAGATCATTGAAGCCTTTGGCCTATCGTGCATTGTGTTGCCTGATATTTCCGGCTCGCTGGACGGCCACATTGCGCCGGACTGGCGCGGCACCACGCTGGGCGGCACAACGCTGGAACAGATTCGTGCCGCCGGGGCCTCGGCCCTGACATTGGGCGTGGGCGAACAGACCCGCGAAGCCGCCGAGGCGCTCAATGGCATTGCCGGTACGGCACTGGAGATTTTTGACCGTTTGACCGGACTGGAAGTCAATGACCGCTTTTTGCAACGGCTGGCGCAGGTCTCAGGTCGACCGGTGCCAGCCAAGTACCGCCGCCAGCGCAGCCAGTTGCTCGATGCCATGCTGGATGGCCACTTTTACACCGGTGGCATGAAGGTGGCGATTGCTGCCGAGCCCGACCTGCTGCTGGCCGTTGGCTGCCTTTTGCACGAGATGGGTGCTGAGTTGCGCTGCTGCGTCAGCACCACCAAGTCGGCATCACACGCACTGCTGCCCGCCGCGCAGGTAATTTTGGGTGACCTGGAAGACCTGGAGCGCGGCGCGGTAGATTGCGACTTGCTGGTTACCCATTCTCACGGTCGCCAGGCTGCAGAGCGTTTGCATAAACCGCTGCTGCGCATTGGTTTTCCGGTGTTTGACCGCGTTGGCAACGCGCACCGTTGCCAGGTTGGCTATCGGGGCAGCATGAACCTGATCTTTGACATCGCCAACCTGATGATTGACCAGATCGAACATCACCATGCCAGCGACTGGCCGCTGACACCCGAAGCCCTGCGCGCCGCCACCACCGTCCCGGCGGCGCAGCCTTGTGCTTGCTGATCGGCGGCAGGTATCCGCTGACCGTCACTCATTTGTTGGTTCAACCCATCCCCACACCAGGAGAGTTTTATGAAAGTCGCCTTTACCACCCAGGACAAAGAGCACGTCGATGCCCACTTTGGCTGGGCCAAAAGCATCGTTGTGTATGACGTGTCGCCAGCAGGGCATCATTTGGTTGAGACCTTCGAGTTTGGTGACCTGCTCGAAGAAGACGGCGACGAAGACAAGCTCAGCCCAAAGCTCGAAGCCATCAAGGACTGCGCAATTGTGTATGTGGCAGCCATCGGGGGCTCGGCGGCGGCACGCGTGGTGGCTTTGAAAATCCATCCTGTAAAGGTGCCGGTGCCCGAGCCCATTGCTGGCATTCTGGACAAGCTGCAAGCGGTTCTGGGGGGCACGCCGCCGCCCTGGCTGCGCAAGGCCATGGCCAAGGATGGCGTGCGCACCTTCAATTTTGAAGAAGACGAGGTCACCACATGACTGCAATCGACACCCCGGCTGCGGTGACAGTTGCCACGGCTGATGAGGCCTGTCTCGCCACACCCTTTGTGCAGCAGCTCATCAAGCAACTGAGGGCACAGGACATCAACGGCACCTGGGACAGCAAGAGCGACCTGCAATTGCTCAAGCCCTATATTCACACTGCCGAAGAGCGGCGCGCCTTGCCGATCCTGGGCGACCCGGACCCCGAGACCCTGTGGCATCTGGAGATCTTCTACAACGCGGTGGCCGTCGCCATCGAGCGCGAAACCGGCCAGATGGTGTCGCCCATGATGAAGATGAGCCACGAGGGTTTTGGCCGTATGGTGCTGCTGGCCGGGCGCCTGGTGGTGGTAAACAAACAGTTGCGTGACGTGCACCGCTTCGGCTTTACGTCGCTGGCCAAACTGGCCGAGGCTGGCACGCGGTTTTTCGACGAGGCGGTGACGATGATCCGCACTTACCCTGCTGTTGCGCAGTACGGAGCCTGAACATGAGCACGGATGCCGAAGAACTCAAGCTGCGTCTGAGAAAACTCAACGCCCGCGCCACCCAGGCCAAGATGGACCTGCATGATTTATCCGAAGAATTGCCGACCAATTGGGAACAGATCCTGCCAGTGGCCCAGCGGTGCCACGAAGCCCATGCGCTGCTGATGGAAGCCCGGCAAATGGCCGCAGCAGCAGGCATTTGACACCAGATCAACAAGGATATCCTGCCATGAGCAACACCTTTAGCGTCACCTTGCCCAGCGGCGAAAGCTGGACCCCCACCTTTGTCACCGCGCTCGACGATCAGAAATGCATCGGCTGTGGCCGCTGTTTCAAGGTCTGCCCGCGCGGCGTGCTTGAACTTGTCGGGCTAACTGAAGACGGCGAGCGCATCGCAGTCGCTGTTGACGATGACGATGATGATGAGGAATACGAAAAGAAGGTGATGACCATCGCGCATCAGGAATTGTGCATAGGCTGCACTGCGTGTTCAAAAATATGCCCCAAGAAATGCTATTCCCACGCGGCTGCGGAGGTTTAAGCCGAAATCTCCAACACCTTCTTGGTTAGTCGGCGCGGCAGAAGCAATCCATTTGCGCCACGGGTGCCTTGCGGTACTTGGGCCGATACCAATTTCAAATGCGGCCGACATCAGCGGCGCGTGGAGGGCCTGCCCCAGCACTTCCAGGCGATTGGCGGGTTGGTTGACAAACAGGGAGGCGGTGTGGGCGGCACCGAAGACATTGGCAACGCGGGCCAAGACGGCGTTGATGCCAGCGCGCATGTCCGGGGGCTGGGTCGCCAGCCATACGCCATCAATGCGGATCATGCCAGCACCTCGTGCAGCCGCCCGGCAGATTGGCTTGAGGCGCTTTCTGCCCGGTGGAGGTGCAGGCCCGTGTTGCCGTCGATCAGCATAGTTTGCACGTGATGCATGACCCGATGTAACAGGCGTGGTACTTGTTCTGCGCTACGCTTGTGCCCCTGTTTTGAGCAACGCCTTATTGGGCGCTATTGAATTGTGGCCAATGCACCACCGAATTCAGAATTTCAGGCTTTCAAACTCGCGTGAGACCGGAATCTTGCCTTGCGCCAACTGGGCGCGGTGTTTGTCGAGACGTTTAAGGTCGTAGAGGTAATTGACCATCATGCCGCATGACTGTTTCACGCCCTTGATCGACGGGTCAGCACCCCAGTTCAGGCGCTCAATACGAGCACCGTTGCCCAAGTGAAAACGCGCCACCGGGTCAATTGCCTTGCCATTCACGAGTTCCTGGCTCAGGTAGTGGGCGGCGCATTGCAGCAAGAACCGGCCCACCGGCGACTTGGCATCAAGGGTTTTCGATTTTTGAGCATCAGTGAGCAACTGCGCGGTCAATTCGGTATTCGATTGCAACGCCTGCTTAAGTTCTGTGCGCGTCCTTTCATCAAGTCGGGTCATCATGCTGGCGACATTTTTGCCAAGCCAGGCGCGAAAGCCGGGAATCGGCGACAAGGTGGCAAAGGTCTTGAGGTGGGGAAACTCTGCCTTCAGCACATCGACCACATGCTTGATCAACGAATCGCCAAAACTCACCCCGCGCAGTCCGACCTGCGTGTTGCTAATGGAGTAAAAAATCGCCGTTGTGGCCTTGTTGAGGTTGACTGCGTCAGCCGACTCATCGAGCAAGGGTGTGATGCTATTTGCAATGGCATCAACGAGGGCCACTTCGACAAAGATCAAAGGTTCATTGGGTAGGCTGGGATGAAAAAAACCGTAGCAGCGGCGATCTGAGTCGAGCCGATTCTTCATGTCGGCCCAGCTTTTGATATCGTGCACCGACTCGTACTTGATCAATTTTTCGATCAACGAAGCCGGCGAGTTCCATGGGAGGCGGCGCAGGTCCAAAAAACCCCCGTCAAACCAGGTGGAA
>DAOSLL010000286.1:0-5547 GCA_035368905.1 Rhodoferax sp. | reverse complement strand
CAAGACCCAAAGGGCTTTATCAGATGAGCTGATGTCGATCCGGTTCACCGCAAAAACCATCGAAAAGCTGTGCGACATGGTGCGCGGCCAGGTTGATGATGTGCGCAAGAAAGAGCGCGAACTGCGCCGCATCATCGTGGACAAGTGCGGCTACCCGCAAGTGCAGTTCATCACCGAGTTCAGCGGTCGTGACAAGCACCACAACAAGGTGACCAGCCACCTGCTCGACCTGAAATGGATTGAAAAGCAGGCGGCGGCTGGCAAATCCTGGAGCGCCATCATGGGCCGCAACATCCCGCCGGTACAAGAGTTGCAGCAGCGCCTGGCTGACCTGCAAGCCAAGGTGGTGGTGCCGCTAGATCAGTTGAAAGACATCAACAAGCGCATGAATGAAGGCGAATACGCCTCGCGCGCTGCCAAAAAGGAAATGATCGAGGCCAATTTGCGGCTGGTGATCTCGATTGCCAAAAAATACACCAACCGTGGCTTGCAGTTTCTCGATCTGATCCAGGAAGGCAACATCGGCCTGATGAAGGCGGTCGACAAGTTCGAATACCGGCGCGGCTACAAGTTTTCAACCTATGCCACCTGGTGGATTCGCCAGGCCATCACCCGCTCGATTGCCGACCAGGCGCGCACCATCCGCATTCCGGTGCACATGATCGAAACCATCAACAAGATGAACCGCATCAGCCGTCAGCACCTGCAAGAGTTCGGCTATGAGCCAGACGCGTCGGTGCTGGCTGAGCGCATGGAGATTCCCGAGGACAAGATCCGCAAGATCATGAAAATCGCCAAAGAGCCGATTTCCATGGAAACCCCGATTGGTGACGACGACGACAGCCACCTGGGCGATTTCATCGAAGACGGGGCCAACACCGCGCCGATGGAAGCCGCCATGCAGGCTGGTCTGCGCGACGTGGTCAAGGACATTCTCGACAGCCTGACCCCGCGTGAAGCCAAGGTGCTGCGCATGCGCTTTGGCATCGAGATGACCAATGACCACACGCTCGAAGAGGTGGGCAAGCAGTTTGACGTGACGCGTGAGCGCATTCGCCAGATTGAAGCCAAGGCGCTGCGAAAACTCAAGCACCCGAGCCGCTCGGA
Organism: Rhodoferax sp.; assembly: GCA_035368905.1. GTDB lineage: Bacteria > Pseudomonadota > Gammaproteobacteria > Burkholderiales > Burkholderiaceae_C > Rhodoferax. The sequence continues at coordinate 4,440 of DAOSLL010000286.1, read as the reverse complement.
CAAGCTGCGCAGCTTTACCGATAACCTGTGAGCCGCCCGGCCCGGCACCAGTCGTTCTTTCCAAAAAAATAGCAAGGTTGCCACGGCGGAGGTCGCACAGGGCACCTGGTTAACTGATGGCAAATCAGCCTGCAGGGCACGTCCTGATTGCGCTGCCAGCTACATTTTATATAGCTTATGACAGGCTCCATTTTTGCCAGGATGCGGACAGGCAGATTGCGCTAATCTGGTCAAGGGCTTTGCAACATCAAGCGGAACCGGCCAACCTCTGGCACGCCTTCAACCCAACTGCGCCCAGGCTTTCTCCAGCCGCTTGACGCTGACCGGCTGCGGTGTGCGCAGTTCTTGCGCGAAGAAGCTGACCCGCAGTTCTTCCAGCAACCAGCGAAATTCCTGCAGCCGCTCGTCCATCACCCCCTTGCGCTCGGCCACCAGTCGCCAGTAGCGCTGCTCCAGCGGGCGCAGCTCAGCCAGTCGCGCCGCATCGCGGGCCGGGTCGCTGCGGTATTTCTCCAGCCGGGCGGTGATGGCTTTTTGGTAGCGGGCATAGTGCTGCAGCGCGCCCCAGGGGGTCAGCGTCAAAAACCGCCGTGGCATCAGGCGTGCCAGTTGCCCGGCGGCATCTGCGGCTGCATCGGCTGCGGTTTTGCTGTCCTTGATCTTGCGAGCGGCCACCGCGTATTCGTTCAAGATGGTGGCGGCTAGCCGCGCTACCTCGGTCGCAATCAGGGTCAGGCGGCCACGGCCCTCATCGACGCGGCGCTTGAAGGCCAATTCATCGGTGGGCAGCGGGTCGAGCAAAAAGGCCCGGTCCAGCGCCAACCCGATGATTTGCTCGCGCAACTCCTCCATGGTTCCACCGCTGGCCGATGCGTTCGTGCCATCGGCCGCTTTGCCAACCTGCATGAAAGTGACTGCCATTTTCTGCAGGTCCGGAATGTTCTTTTCCAGGTATTTGAGGGCATCCTTGAGTTGCAGCGCAAACAGACGACGCAAACCGGCACGGTGCCGGGCTGCAGCCACATCGGGCTCGTCAAACACCTCAATGGTGACGGCATCGCCTGCGTCCAGCAGGGCAGGGTAGCCAATCAGCGTTTGGCCACCTTTTTGAATCTCCAGCAACTCGGGCAACTCGCCAAATGTCCAACCGGTGTGGCGCTGCCCGGCAAGCGCCGGAAGTGCTTGATATGCTTCAGATTTAATAGCTTGTTGGACATGTTTGACGGGGGTTACAGCCTGTTTTGATGCATTTTTTAAAAGCCGTTGGGGCGGTTCACCCAAAAGCTGCCGACTTGCTACATCATTAATAGCTGTCAGCGCTTGCTGTGTATGGGCTGGAGCACCATTTTCCTTGTATAAACCGGCAGCAGCACTGGCACCACCGCCCGGCCCGAGCTTGAGCCCGGCAAGTGCCTGAAACGCGCCCCGCGCCAGCGCCCCCAGATCGGCCCTCAGGGCACCGAGGTTACGCCCGGCACCCAGTTGCCGGCCATGTTCATCGACCACCCGCAAGTTCATGAAGAAGTGCGGCTGCAGCATATCAACCTTGATGTCGGCGCGCGCCACATCCACCGCCGTGGCCAGGCGCACCAGTTTGAGCACCGCTTCAACCAGCGAGCCATGGCCAAACAAGGCGGGCTCATTGAGTTGCTCGGCCATTTTGCGGGCCGACTCGGGCAAGGGCACCAGGCGCGAACGGGGTCGCTGGTGCAGGGTTTTCAGCAGCGCCTGGATTTTGTCCTTGAGCATGCCGGGCACCAGCCATTCACAACGCTCCTCGTTGACCTGATTGAGCACAAAGATCGGCACGGTAACGGTCAGGCCATCTTTTGGATCGCCCGGTTCGTGCAGGTAACTGGCCGCGCAATCGACCCCGCCGAGCCGGATGGTTTTGGGGAAAGACTGGGTGGTGATGCCGGCCGCCTCGTGGCGCATCAACTCTTCGCGCGTCAGCAGCAGCAGCCTGGGGTTGATCCGGGCGGCTTCACGGTACCAGGCCTCAAAGCTGAAACCGCTGCAGACATCGGCGGGCAATTGCTGGTCGTAAAAGGCGTAAATCAACTCGTCATCGACCAGCACATCTTGTCGGCGCGCCTTGTGCTCCAGGTCTTCGACCTGCTTGATCAGCTTCTGATTGGCGGCCAAAAACGGCAACCTGGTGTCCCACTGGCCGCCGACCAGGGCCTCGCGGATGAAGATTTCACGCGCCCCGACCAGATCGACCCGGCTGTAGTTGACCCGCCGGCCGCTGTAAATCACGATGCCGTACAGCGTGGCGCGCTCCAGCGCATTCACTTCTGCCGCCTTTTTCTCCCAGTGCGGGTCGAGCAACTGTTTTTTCAGCAGGTGTGCGCCGACTTGCTCCAGCCATTGCGGCTCGATGGCGGCGATGCCCCGGCCAAACAGACGGGTGGTTTCCACCAGCTCAGCGGCCACAATCCAGCGGCCCGGTTTTTTGACCAGGTGCGCACCGGGGTGCGGGTAAAACTTGATGCCGCGCGCGCCCAGGTAGTCGCCGCTGGCGGCGTCGGTTTCAAGCTTGCAGCCGATGTTCCCCAACAGCCCGGCCAACATCGACAGGTGCAGTTGCTCATAACTGGCAGGCTGGGTGTTGAGCCGCCATTTGTGCTCAGCCACCACCGTGTGAAGCTGGCTATGGATGTCGCGCCACTCCCGCACCCGGCGCATGCTGACAAAGTTTTGCCGCAGCAGTTGCTCGTACTGGCGGTTGCTGAGCTTGGGCGCAGCAAGATTAATTGGGGTCAGAGTCGAATTATTCTCGGTTTTTGATTCTGGCGATTTAATTCGACTCTGACCCCAATTACCTCCTCGGTTGCTTTCTAGCCACTGCCATAGCTTCAAGTAGCCGGAAAACTCACTTTTTTCATCGTCAAACTTGGCATGTGCCTGATCGGCTTGCTGTTGCGCCTCCATGGGCCGATCGCGCACATCCTGCACGCTCAAGGCGCTGGCAATGACCAGCACTTCGTCGAGCGCGTGTCGGCTGCGTGCCTCCAGAATCATGCGACCGACCCGCGGGTCAAGTGGCAGTTTGGCCAGTTCCTGGCCCGTCGCTGTGAGTTCATTGGCATCGTCAACCGCGCCGAGTTCGCTCAGCAACTGGTAACCGTCGGCAATGGCGCGCCCGGATGGACTCTCGATGAACGGAAAGTCTTCGACCACACCCAGGCGCAGCGCCTTCATGCGCAATATGACACCCGCCAGCGATGAACGCAGTATCTCGGGTTCGGTGAAGCGCGCTCTGGCATCGAAGTCTTTTTCGTCGTAGAGCCGAATGCAGATGCCGTTGGCCACCCGGCCGCAACGCCCGGCGCGCTGGTTGGCCGAACTTTGGCTGATGGGTTCTACCAGCAATTGCTCCACCTTGCTTCTGAAGCTATAGCGCTTCATGCGCGCTGTGCCTGCGTCAATGACGTAGCGGATGCCTGGCACGGTAAGCGATGTTTCGGCCACATTGGTGGCCAGCACAATGCGCCGGCCGCTGTGGCTGTCAAAAATCCGGTCCTGCTCGGCCTGGTTGAGGCGGGCAAACAGCGGCAGCACCTCGGCATTGCGAAAGATCGGCTGATGGCTCAGGTGCCCGCGCAGATGGTCGGCGGCCTCGCGGATTTCGCGCTCGCCCGGCAAAAACACCAGGATGTCGCCGCTGTTGTGCACATCGCGCCACAACTCGTCCACCGCATCGGCAATCGCGTTGTTGAGGTTGTAGTCGCGTGCTTCATCAAACGGGCGGTAGCGCTGCTCGACCGGGAACATGCGCCCGGACACCATGATGATCGGTGCCGGTCCTGTTTTGCTGGCAAAGTGGTCGGCAAAACGCTGGGCATCTATCGTGGCGGAGGTGACCACCACTTTCAAATCAGGCCTGCGTGGCAGGATCTGCTTCAAATACCCTAGCAGGAAATCGATGTTCAGACTGCGCTCGTGGGCCTCATCGATGATGATCGTGTCGTAAGCTTGCAGCAGCGGGTCGGTCTGGGTTTCTGCCAGCAAGATGCCGTCGGTCATCAGCTTGACCGAGGCATCGCGGCCCAATCTGTCCTGAAAGCGCACCTTGAAGCCAACGACCTCGCCAGGCGTTGTTTTCAGCTCTTCGGCGATGCGTTTGGCGACCGAACTGGCCGCAATGCGCCGCGGCTGGGTGTGACCGATGAGCTTGCCGCGCGGTGCCGGCCGGCCATCGGCCAGGGTCTTGGGGTAGTTGCACAGGCCGCGTCCCAGCGCCAGTGCAATTTTGGGCAGTTGGGTGGTTTTGCCGGAGCCGGTTTCACCGCAGACGATGATGACCTGGTGCTGGCGCATCGCCGCCATGATCTCGGCGCGGCGAGCGCTGACCGGTAGCGACTCGGGAAACTCAATGTTCAAAGGTGCGGGCATGGGGCCGCAATTATCGAGTGTGTGTCAGGGAGCGCCTGACGA